>CASFZH010000026.1 GCA_949299115.1 uncultured Helicobacter sp.
ATTGACTATATTATCTTTTTAGATTCTGATGATTATTGGAAGCCAAACTGCCTAGAGGAATGCCTCAAACACAGTGAAGGAGTTGACATCGTGTGGTTTAAATATGCAACACTCTATGACGGTATACAGAAAACTGATATATCCAATGTGCACCAATCCGATGAGGCAGTGTCTTACAATGCGACTAATACACATTTTGAAAATTCCAATCCTACCAAAAATATGGTGTACGATGAAAATTATTATTTTGATACGTATTATGGCAATAATTCTATGCTTACATCTCATACATGGTTAGAGCTATCTTGGCAAAAGTACATAACCACTTTCTGTTGGGTATGGAGTGGTATGATTGATTTTGTATTTTTACAAAAAATAAGACTTTATTTTCTTGATGAAGTCTATCATGAAGACCATAATTTTGGCATTATTCTTTTTTTACAAAGTAATGCAATATTTATGCTTGCAGAGTATTTCTATATATATCGCAAACGCCGAGATAGCATTATAGACTACGGGGGGGGGGGGGCAAGAGTGTCAAATTACCGACATATCTGCAACCTCTTGTAAAGGCATTTAATGGGGATACAATAAAGGCTAAAGAATACCATGTATGTCGCAGTTGGCTTATGATGGCCCTTGAGCTTATTGAATTTATGCATACTTATCATGATAAGAATGTAGGTAAAAAAATACTGAAGATTTTCTTACCATATTATTGTGAATTTGCACTGCGACTCTGTGATTTTGAAAAAGATCCGCTTCATCTTATACCACAACTCTCACGTTTGCAGCCCTATGTAAAATATAATAAATTTCAAAAGCTTGCTATTTATTACCCAAGAATTTATAGTTTGATACGTCCGTATATCCCCTATTATAAGGCAATAACAAATATTGAGAGGACTATAAGGAAAAAGCTAAAAAATCGTAAACATCGTAAAAAATTATAACTACTGTAATTAAAATTCATTTTTTATAATATTTTTAGATAATAATTATAAAAATAAGAGTTAATTTATATTATTATAAATATATTTATAAAACTTTCTATTCATAATGATAAACAATCTAAAACTTGCAAACTTTTGTTACAATTCAACAATATGAAATATCATTATGACAAAAGGTCTTATAATATGGAAGAAGGATCACAATCGATTTTAGCAAAATTATTTGATAAAACGGCATTTGAAACATTTATCCAAGAATGTTTGCAAGCAAAACTACAAACCTATCCCACCAATAATCCTCTTTATTCTCTTATCACCAAAACCCATTATGCCCTTACGCAAAGTACTCCTCTTCATACTGAAAATAAAATCATTCTTGAGAAACTTACGCAAAGCATTGATAAACCAATGAAAGTTGCCGTGATTGGACAATTTAGTAGTGGTAAAAGCACTTTTCTAAATGCCCTTTTGGGCAAAGAGATTCTCTCAAGTGGCATTACACCTGTAACTGCCAAAGTATGCGAAATCACGTATGGCGATGAAATGACATTAGAAATTTTTTATAAAAATGGAAAAAGTATGAATAAGCCAATTTCATATCTTAATGAGACTGATGAAATGGAAGTTACAAAAATCGCTTATTACAAACTCTATGTGCCACTGCCCTTATTAAAAGAAATAAGTTTTCTCGATACGCCCGGCTTCAATTCACAAAATGAAAGTGATACTGATACAACTAATGCGATTTTAGAAGAAGTTGATGGCATTATCTGGCTCACTCTTGCAGACAATGTAGGTAAAAATAGTGAAAAGGAAATTTTACAAATGCACATCAAACGTTATGCGAGTAAAAGTCTTTGTGTGTTGAATCAAAAAGACAGATTAAAAAATCAAGATGAAATCGATACAAGTTTGAATTATGCCAAAAAAGCTTTTGAAGGGTTTTTTGAAGATATCATTGCCATTTCTGCTAAACAAGCCCTTGAGGCAATTACTATGCAGTTGCATAAACAAGGAATAGACAAACATGATGAGTCTTTTTTGCAGCATGGGCTACTTATGCAATATCATAATAATACAAAGGATACGCAAAATACATCGCAAGATTCCACATTAGCAGGTTATGAAAATAGCGATAAATCTTATGATAAGAAAATAGCGGCACTCTTTTTAGAATCAAACATACAAGCAGTGATTGATTTTATCTATAAGGTAATACGACCACAAGCATTACAAGCAAAAGAATATAGAATTTTACGCCAATTACGGACATTAATTGTGCAAGAAAAACGTAAGATTCATAGAGTCAATCGTGCTCATAAAAGCTTAGATACTATGTTGCAAATCTATGTTGAAAAGGTACGATTCAATGCTTTGCAAAGTGGTTTAGAAAAAGCATTTCAAAAATTATTCGTAGCTTTGGAATCCCAATTCGATAATCTTACTCAAAAAATTTATAATAGTTTTGAAATGCAACCCATTACAATTATACGCGAGACAAAACGCCTATTTGGGTTAAAAAGGCAACATAAACAGATAAAAGAGGTCAATATTCTTCCAAAAGATAAATTATTAAGTGCATTGCATAATGATGACAACGAGTTTATACGTGATTTTAAACGATTTGGTTTTAGTCTAAGTGAGTTTGGCAATGACTTTGAGACTTTTATTAGAAATCAGATTAAAGAGCTTGCTAATGATTTGGAAGAATGGAGGGAGCA
Organism: uncultured Helicobacter sp.; assembly: GCA_949299115.1. Lineage (GTDB taxonomy): Bacteria > Campylobacterota > Campylobacteria > Campylobacterales > Helicobacteraceae > Helicobacter_A. The sequence goes on from CASFZH010000026.1 coordinate 2,675, forward strand.
ATCTTTGCAATCGTTGAATTTCGCTTATTCTCAAGATATGGCATTAAGTGATGGCATAATAGATAGACATTTTAGAACAGAAGTCATAATGAATGCAATTTTTTATGATTATGAAAAGAAAATGATAGAGTGCGTATGCTTTTTGCAAAGTGAATTATCTTTTTTGCAAAAATCGCTTGCTAATAATTTCCAAAATGCCGTTGCTTTATGTCTTGAGCGATTGTCTTTTGAGGTGCAAAATGCTATAACAAAACATAAAAATGACCCCGATACCTTGCCTCTTTACAATCCAACATTAGAAAATGTTAGAAACCTTATTAATCTTGGATTACATTTTACTATATATCAAGAAAATCTAAGCCTTAATTTTCCACTATATAAAAAAGCATTATGGAATCTTACGCAAAGCCTCACAAAAATGTATGATATAAAACATGGTGTGATTGAAGAATGGATAGTCACAAATCAGCAAAAATATAAGATTTTGGAATCTTGTGAAGACTCAATCAAGCAATACCGATAATTGTATAGTATTATTACAATGAACCTATTCCAAATATTTGTATAAGCATTATGATTTTAAATTTTTACATAAAAGATAAAACTCATGAAAGCAATAGTAAAAAATAGATAAGGTTAAGTTACCCAATATTTCTGGCACTATAAGAATTTGTAATGTTTTGATTATAGAATGGAGAATCTTGTGCCATTACTTTTCAAACATGAGTAAAATTATCATATTGCATGACTTGAATGATAGTTTTCTGTAGCAATATTTTGTGCTTATAACTAAAATAGAAATATTGCTTTATGTCTCTAAAATCTTGTGAGATTCCACTTTTGTGGTTAAGAGATACATCATGGCATGATTGCAGTAATGTTATATATTTTGTTGGCAATACATGAGTTTGAAAGGGACTCTGAATATAGCATATCATATAGAATCTCTAAAAATCTATGCTTATTTTATAAAATGTAGAATAATAAAAGAGATTTTTTAAAATCTTTAAAATCCATAAACAATCCAAGGTTTTTCTTTTTGAATCATTGCTTTGTGAATCTGTGTAATGAGATTTTAGAATCTGTCATATTGAGGTATATGGTGAAATATCTTGAGTGTTTAAGATTGTTGTGTGATTTTAGATTCTTAAACCTATCATATTAAGCCTTTGGGTGAACATTGTAAAAAAAATATTTTTAGATTCTTTGTTGCAATCATCACAAGATGTTTTATTTCATTCATTTAGATAGTTTGCTACGCTCAATATGACAAAATCTAGAATCTGTATTGTAGATATTTTGCTATTGTTTAATATAACGGATTCTAGCCCATACGCATGTTAATCTGTCATATTGAGAATATGAAATATCCGAAACATCTAAAATTCAAGAATCTAAAAAGATTCTAGATTCTGTATTGTAGAATCTACACTTTAGATATTTCGGGTTTTACCCTCAATATGACAAAGAATCTAGATTCTATAAATACGTCATATTGAGCGAAGCGAAATATCTAAGATTCTTGAATCTCATTGCTATTTATGAGTTTTATTATAAAATTTATTCAAAAATAGACTTTATTTTCAACCTAACATTAGTTAATCTGGAAAGCTTTGGGGGATTAAATTTCGAAAAAAGTATTTTTAAAAGGATTGAGGAATCTTTAGATTTCAAGGTAATTGTTATCTACTCTTTTTTCAAAAAATCCAAAAATTTCTTGTGGGTAGAGAAGAACTTACAAACCTCAACGCATAATGCAGCATGTCTCAATGTTATTCACTCACTTGCTTTAAGAATTTTTAAAATCTGTTCATTTGCCTTAAAACTTGCCTGAAATTCAACTCTTCTTGAAAGCTCATCTGTGGCTAAAGGTTTAGCAAAACTTACACCATTAGCACGTAAAAGCCCGATGAGCCACTCTCTTTTATTTACTATGCTTGGCAATGAAAAACAATATTTTAATACCTGAAATGCCCTCTCTTGACTAAGCTCCGCATTACCAAGATAACGCCTCTCTAATGACTGTGCTCCTTCCCAATCTTTTGAAGTATGTCCTTCTATCCGAATATCCTCTATAAAATCTCTATATTTTTCATTATAGAGAATTGCAATAAAACGTGGAAAAAAATCATCTAAAATCTTTTGAAATCTCTCTTTTACTCTCTTTTCTCCAACATCAAATAAAATATCTTGTTTTTGGAATCTAATCGTAGTATCTTCATCAATAAAAGCATCCCATCTTTTTAAATCTTTACCAAACTCTTTCATTAAATCTTTATACAGCTCGTTTTGCAAATTTGAATAATTTTGTGCTAAATCCCGCATTTTATCATGCTGCATTTCAAGCTGCTTTTTATCATTTTCGATTGTTACCATAAAGGCAACCGCAATCATCATGAAAATCATCATAATACCAGACATCATATCTGATATAGTAATCCAATGACTCGATTTCTCTTCCATTTATAACCTTTTATACAATACAATATTCTCTTTCTGTCATCTTATGCAACACCCATGATTTCTCTAACTTTTTTCAAAAACCATTCATAATTATTAGCAAAATTTTGTGTCATTTTTTCCATTTTCTCATCAAGCAATTCAAGATTATTGCCTAGATTTTCATGCAAAAGGCTACCTTGTTTTACTATCTCTTGTATATTTGCTTTAAAATGTTCTACCACTTCATTCAATGCTGCTTTTTGGGTGTCAAAGAGGGTATTGCTTGATTCTGTGAGAGTAATAATAGTATCTTTGATAGCAAGAATAGCAGTGTTGATTTCTTGCGTTGCAAGATTCTGATTTTTTAGATTTGCCTGCATACTTGCTTGTATAAGTTTAATATATTGTACGCATAGATTTTTAAAATTTGTTTGTAATTCACCAAAACTCTGTTTTGAATTGCTTTCAAAATTGCCCAATATAGCATCAAAATGCGTGATTTTTTGCCCAAAGCTTTGTAGCAAATCTTCATTTTGCTGTGTAATGTGTTGTAGTTGAGTGGTAAAATTTGTAGTAAAATGCGTAAGATTTGATTCAAGATTCGTATAAAAATGTTGTGTAAGCTCATTGGTATTTTTAAGCAAATTCTCATGCAATGATTGATTGGTGTGTTGCAGGGTGCGAACATCTTGTGTCATTGTTTGACAACTTTGTGTCATCTCATTGCTTGCAACAGTGATTTGTTGTATCAGGTTATTAAGATTTGTATCAAGATTTTGGTAGAATCGTTGACTTTGAGATTCTATATTTTCAATAATGTCTCGTTGTTTATCTAGATTGTTTTGCATCTTTTCATCATAAATTTTTTGACTTTGTAGATGGGTGTTGCTGATAGTTTGCATTAAAGATTCTAGGTCATTTTTCACACTATCACTTGTTATTGTGAAATTCTTTGAGAGTGCAAGTGTACTAGAAGAAAATTTTTCAAACAAAGAATTAGCATTTTGAGAAAATTTTTCATAAGTAGTATGTAAAAAATCATCAAAATTCTTGTGTGATTGTATGAGATTGTTGGATATATGTATAGCTTGAGAATCAAGACTTTTAACAATAAGAGTATTGTCTTTTTCAAGCATTTCAGACAAATTCATATAGTTGTGCTCTAGCATTTTATTGAGTTTATTCAGCATTTGCTGTAAGTTTGTATCAAGATGAATTGTCTGTGTTTGCAGAAACTCATGCAATATATCGCTTTTCTGTATCAAGGAATGATTTAAATGTTGAGCCTGTGATTCAAAGGATTCTTTAAGACTAGTATTTTGTAATTCAAGATTTGTTTGTAAGTTTTGCATTTGATTATCTAAGAATTGGCTTAACTCTTGAGTATGTTTATCAAACGTCGCATTCATTCTTTTATATTGCCCTTTTAAGAGATCATGAAAATCACCTGAAGTTTGAATAAAATATTGACTTGAATTTTTCATAATCTCAAGGATAGAGTCTGTCGTCGCAGTATGTTGTGATTCTAAGTTTTTTTGCAAAATTTCGTAAGTCTCATGGGTATTTTTATGCAATGTTTGGATTTCTTGTTGTAAATTGTCATTGACAATTTTTATTTGAGATTCTAAATTTTCTTTATAATCATGCTGTAATTTATGCAGATTATCCACAGTATTTTGCATTGTCTGTGTATTTGTGTGTTCCATTTTATCTAATGCGTTTTTATGGAGATTTTCAAGCGTATTGAGGCTTTCTTGTTGCGAATGTGTCAAGAAATGTTTTACGCTATCAAGATTGTTGTGTATGTGTTCTAAGCTTATTTCATGCATGGATTTTATATTTTCATTGTGTTTTTTTGTAGAAGTGTGTATAAGCTGATTATTCTCATCGAAATACTCTTTAGTTTTATCAATATTATCTTTAATATATGTGTGTAAAGTTTCTTGTGCAGTTTGCAAATGTGTTGTGATTTTATCCTGCAATAACGCATAATCTGCCACAACTTTTTCTTGAAAAGTCGTATGTAATGTGCTGATGCTATCAGAAATCACCTGATGATTATTTTGCAATGAATCTTGCAATATTTTATCTCGCTCATTAAAGCTAGCTGTAATGATTTGTAGAGAATCTTGAGTAAAGGTTTTTAGATTCAGTGCATTTTCATGCAGTGTATTTTGTAATGTTTGTGTTGTTTGAGAGATGTTGGTATTGAGAATCTCAAATTTTTCGGTGTAGAGATTCTGTAATTGTCCGTGCATATCTTGTGCATATTGCATACTTTTTTTGCTCATTTCATCAAGTTTTTCTAAAAGAGAGTCTGTATATGCTTTAGAGGATTGACTAAGCTCCAATATAGCATTTGATTTTATCTGTAAATCATTATTGATAGTTTTAGCTAAATTAGTTGATGTTTCACTTGCATCTTTAAACGATTCTAATGCAGCAGTATGTGTTTGATTTAGTGAATCTGTGAAACTAGCATGAGAATTTTGCATAGATTCTAAAATCGCATTATTTTGTGCCTTTAATGTAAGATGTGTTTCATTTAACCTTTCTAGGTTCTGATTCAAGAATTCTGTAAGTTTATTTTCATAATGTTTCAAATATTCGTATAAATTCTCCTTTGATTCACGCAAAGAAAGGATAAAATCTTTTGATGTTTGGAGTGCTTCAATACTAGAATCTTTTAGCATGCTAATTGCTTGCAGCTTCTCCTCAAAGGTTGTTTCTAGTGTATGTAATGTATGGAGAGCTTGCGTTAATTGCTCTTGAATATGAGAATTTTTAGCATGATATTGTTGAATTTCCTCCATATTAACTTTACTTGCAAGGATTGCGTGTGTGGATTCTTCTATGCAATTCTTGGCATCTTGGAGAGTTTTTTGAATCTCAAGCAAATGTTGTGTGTTGTATTCTATTTGCTCCTTATAGTTATCCTGCCAAACAAGCATATTTTTTGTAGCTTCATTGAGTTGCTTAAAATTTTCACCAAATTGTTCTTTTAAATTGGTATTAAAATCACTAATAACAATCTCTAATGCCTTAATAAGCTCTTTGCTCGCTCCACTTGCAAAGGTTTCTAATGCTTTATGCAATGATGTATCAATATCTTTTAGCAATGTTTTTAGTTCAGATTCAAAAGAATCTTTTTGTATGTGGTTTTTAGTGATTTGTGTGTGAATATTGTGTAGTACATGCACCATATTGGATATATCCCGCAGATGCAAAAGCTCATCAAATTTATGCGATTGTGTAGCAATGAAGCCAATTTCGCTTGACTTCTTTTCTATTCCTCTACCTTTTTGATAAATACTTAACGCAATAGCCAAACCCATACCCACAATGGAGGTATAAAATGCAGTTTTAAGTCCGTCTAAAAGTGTTGGGACAGATTCTAATAGATTACGTGTATCAAATCCAAGTAGCCCCACAAAAATACCTGCGAAAGTACCTAGAATCCCAACGCTCATAATCAAAGATTTAAAATTCTTATATTGTTTCTTTTCAAAACTCCAACTATCCCATACAGCCAATGCCACCATTATAATAGTAAAAAATATATTTAGAATCATCAAAATCCCCTATGTCCTAAAATCAGTAATATTTCGTATGTATTATTCAAACGATTTAGAAATATTCAATACTCGCACAGATTGTATCTTAGCAATCCCTATAGTAAAAATAATATATGAACTCAAATATGCTATTCCAATGCCAAATGACAATAAACCAACAATAATGGTTGTCGTAGTGTCTGTTATCATATCTACCATCACATTTTCAAACCCAGTAATCTCCAAATACACATAAAATATATTTAATAACACTACGAGTACTAAAAAAATTCTAAAAGACAGTATAAAATGACGCAATCTTGTTACCATACCCATAACGCTAGTTATACGATAATAAAAATACAAATTAATAATCCAGTTAATGCCAAACAAAATAATAGCGAGTGTCAAATTATCGCCTGTAAATACGGTTATAAATGTAATTATAAAAGTTGTAGCACAGGTATATATGATATAACGAAATACATGTGTATTGGTTAATAAACTAAAATGATAAAATGCAATAAGAAACAAAATACAATAGATAAAAAGAATGACCAAGAACACAAAGCAAATAATATCCAAAACAGAATCTGGCATAAAAGTTGGCACAAAAAACTGGTATACGACTAACGTTATTAAACAAATGGCAATAATAGGCACAACAATATATGATTGTAACAAAGTATTTCTGATTTTTCTTAATCTTATATGGCTTATATCGATGATTCTGACTTCTTCCATAGAGATATGTCCTTATGCAAACTAGATAACAAGTGTTTAGATAATAATAGCAAATTTTTATTTTTTTATAGCACTTTTATAGTTTTCTTGCATATATTCTTAAGGTTTTGATCTAACTACACAATCCAATTATAAATAATAACAAGATTATACAACATGCAGTAGTGTAAGTGGAGCTATTGTAATACTATTGAAGAAAACACAGAATATCCTAGCACCTTTTATAGAAGTCAAAACAATAACAAAGATTAGTTATTGTTTGTAAAAATAACCATGTCAGATGTTACATCTTCTCCAAATGCTGGAGCCAACGTGGCTTTGTAGGCTTCCTCAAAGAATCCTTCTTGTTGTAACGTTGTAATTTCAGCATTAACCCACTCAAGCAACTCGGTATTCCCTTTTTTTACTGCTGGAGCAATCACATCTTGCTCTCCTAATTCTGGAATACCTACCTTATATTCTGGATTATCTTTTACCCATGCAAAAAGCATAGTAGAATCATGGGATAATGCATCACCTTTGCCTTGCAAAAAGCTTGTAAAAGTTTCTGTATTTTGGTCAAATCTTAAAAGACTAAAGCCTGTTTTTTTACTAAAATAAATATCAGCAGTCGTACCTTTATTGACAATAAGTGTTTTTCCTTGTAGTTGTTCCTCATTTGTAATTACACCATTTTTACTAACTACTCCAAGAGAGACTTTCATATATGGCTTTGCGAAATCCACAACCTTTGAGCGTTCCGGAGTTTGTGTAAAATTTGCCATAATAATATCTACCTTATTTGCTTTCAAAAATTCTTGTCGCACAGCTGCCTCAACTTGCACAAATTCCACTTTATCCTCACTACCCAATAAATCCTTTGCAAACCGTTTAGCAATATAAACATCAAAACCATCGTATTCGCCATTTGCATTAATATAACCAAATGGTGGTTTATCGCTAAATACACCGATTCTAATTTTTCCATTTTGTTTAATCCGTTCTAAAGCATTTTGTGTTGTATTTGAATCTTGTGTTTGTGTGTCTTTTTTGTTATCACAAGCGATAAAACAAAATGATATGATTCCCAATATAAAAAATGATGTAATACCTTTAAACAAATGTCTCTTTAGCATATTATCCTCACTAACTAAAAAATAAAAGACATTGTATCATATTTTTATAATTTTATTAACTTTTTAATGTATGAAATATATATTTTAAAAATTATAATGTCATTAAATTATTATTTTGATAATTCTATTTCATAGATAACAGTAGTTTTATTTATCATGTTTTATTTTATGTAACCTAATTCCTGCATTTTATTAGCAAGCTGCACTAATAATGGTCCACCTCGACCACCACTACCACCGTGTTCTATTAAGATAGTAATAACATATTTTGGATTATTGTAAGGTAAAAATGCGGTAATCCAGCTTTGCGAACGATGCCAATAATCCATATCCATTTCTCTTGTTCGTTTTGTGGTGTCTTGTGAGATTCCAACTACTTGTGCAGTTCCAGTCTTACAAGCAAGTTTGACTTTAGTTCCTTGTGTTGCACGATAGGCTGTGCCAGATGGTTCTGAACAAACTTGGTACATACCAAGACGTATAGCATCAAGTTTGGATTTCTCAAAGTTTGTTAACACATCTTCAACATTTATTTTTGTCGGAACATCACCTAATTGTTTTGCAAAATGAGGCATTACAAATTTCCCGCTTGCTAGTAAGGCAGTATATCGAGCAATTTGTATTGGAGTTGCTAAGAATGAGCCTTGCCCGATAGATACTTGAATAGTGTCGCCCACATACCATGGCTGTGATAAAACTTTCATTTTCCATTCGGGTGTTGGAAATATTCCAGAATTTTCATAAGGTAAATCAATGCCTGTTTTAACTCCAAATCCCATTTTATTCATAATTTCAGCAAGATTGCTAATCCCAGCTATTTGAGATAGTTTATAAAAATACACATCAACACTTTCTCTTATTGCCTTATATACATCAGCACTACCATGTCCGCCAGATTTCCAATCACGGAATTTATGTCCATTAATTTCAATATAAGGTGGAGTGTGGATAATAGTTGATTCAATAATATCTGTAAATTCTAAAAATGCCAAAGCCATACCCATTTTAATAACAGAACCGGGTGGATATTGTCCATTAATAAGTTTATTAATAAGTGGTTTATGAGGGTTTTCTAATAATGCCTTGTATTTCGCATGTGAAATGCCACCAATAAAATCATTGATATTGTATTCGGGATAACTACCTGCTGCAAGTATTTCACCCGTATGAGCGTCCATAATAATACCGGCACCGCTATGTTCATTAAAAACAGCATCAAGTTTTTCTTGCAGGCGAACATCAAGACTTATAGTCATATTATTGCTACTTATGGCTTCTACTTCTTCTATCAATTTTAATTGTTGGTTCAGATTATTTACTTGTATCTTTCTGTATCCCAATTGCCCTTGTAGAAAATCATTATATTGCTTCTCCAAACCTTGTTTGCCAATGACTTTTGTATATTTTGAAGTAGGGTTATCTTCTCTATCTTTCGAATCACTTGCACCAATATATCCAATAACATGCGATGCTAATGAATTGTTTGGATAGAAACGTTTGGTTGCTGGAGTAATCACAATATTTTCATGTTCTAGAATCGCAGCATAAATAACTTGCATTTGTGCATAAGGAATAAAATCAATTATCGTAACAGGGGTTCGTCTATACGGACTACTAAATTTTTCATATACTTCCCTTAGTGTTTCTATATCAACATCTACAATATGTGTTTTGATAAAATTTAGTACTTTATTAACTTCATGTTGTTTCAAACGGTTTTTTAAAGCCAAGCTAAATCCCACTTCATTAATAGCTAGGGGCTCACCATTTCTATCAAGAATCTGCCCTCTTATTGGTACAAGAATTTCGGTTTTTATTGTATTTTCAAGAGATAATTTATCATAATAGTCATGCCTCGCTATTGCCAAGATATAAAGCTTGATAATTAAAATCATAAATACTAAACCAAAAATGGAGTATAAAATTTTAAAGCTTATAGGTATTTTTTTCATAATTATTCTCGAATAAAAATATAATAATATATCAATGATACTATGCAATCAATAATAAAATAATATATATAAATAAATGAAAAATCCAAAATAGAAGTTTTAAAAAGTGCATTACATAAAACCATGCCTACGACATAGAGTAAATACAAGGCACTTACATAAATTATGACAAATAACAAATTAATATGCAAAATATATTCAAATTGTTTTGTTATAAACCAATACGTGATAAAGAATACACACGGCATAATACCCACAATCAAAGACTTATCAAGCTCATAGAAAAACAGACATAGCATAATAAGAATACAAATAGAAAATTGCTCATTCTTATAATATTTGTAAAACATCATAAACATAACACCAATCAATGGAGGCAAGATAGGATAAATATCACTCATAGTAACATAGAGTACATAAAAACATATACTAAAAATAATAACAATAAAATTGTTTTTCTTTGTTTTTTGATAAGTCATATCATACTCTTTATTCGGCGTTTATTGAAATCATGGTTGATGGCATAGCGATTATCCCATTCGCATTACACCATTAACAATGGGCACAAACTCACAAGTGTCCAATATCTCGTCAGATTGCAAGGTGCTACCATTTTTTATAAAACGTCTAATGACTTGTTTATTATCATGATACATTGGTGCTACCAAAACTCCACCTTGATTAAGCTGTGCAATGAGAGTTTGTGGTATAGAATCTGTGCAGGCTGAAAGTAAAATCCTATCATAAGGTGCAAATGTATTCCAGCCATTCATGCCATCATCAAGCTTAATATTAATATTCATAATTTTTAATTGTGCGATACGATTGCGTGCCTCAAGCCATAAAGTTTCTATTCTTTCAATGCTAAAAACTCGTCTAATAAGATGTGACAATACAACTGCCTGATATCCACTTCCTAAGCCAATTTCTAATACAGAATCTGGTTCTAACACAGAATTTCCTAAGTCATACGCCATAAGATAAGATGTCATTTTAGCAACAGTCAAGGGAGAACTAATCCATTGTTCTTTACTCATCGGGAGGGCTGTAAGATGAAAGGCTGAATGTCTCATAGAATCTGGAACAAAAAATTCCCTATCAGTTTTACGTAAAGCCAATATGATTCTGTCATCAAAATGATTCTCAATTTCTTTGAGCATTTGCATATTTTTTATTTCATGGAGCTGCATTAGTATGGAATCCCCGTATCAATAGAATGCCTCATTTTTTCAACTTCTGTTAAATTAATTTGTGCTTTTATAATCTCTCTTGAATCATTTTTGTACACCACCCCATAGGGTGTGATAATACAGCTTCCCTTAGCATACTCATCACCCGCACATGAACTTGCTATTACAAAACTCTGATTTGCAATGGCTAAAGCCCGTGTGAGTGTCTGAAAATGCACTTTTCTAGTTTTTCCCCATGCAGCTGGGACGAAGATAATCTTTGCTCCTTGAATTTTTTTCCATAAGTCAATAAAACGAATCTCAAAGCAATTAAGAGCTGCACAAGTAATACCATCTAAATCAAAAATTTTAATTTCATCAATTTTTCCTGCTTTAAAATGTAAATGCTCATTTCCAAGTGGAAATAACTTGACTTTTGATTGTGTATAGGCTATGCGACCCTTATGAAAAACTTTAAAACGGTTCACATATTCCTTGCCTTCTTTTTCTATCATTGTAATTGCTATAGTTTTTGTAACACTTAAGTCTTGTAATTTTCGCGTAGCAATTTTGCTAAACTCACTTGCTTCTTGCATTTTTTGATATGCAAAACCTGTCAAAAAAACTTCACTTGCTAGAATGATCGAATCATCTTCACATTCTAAAATTTTCTTTTCTAGTTTATCAAGATTATCTTGCCACAATGCCTTTGTTTTAAGCTGTAAACTATAAAAGATTTTAAAAGCCATCAAAATTTAATCCTCCTTTTGAATAATTTGTAACCTTTGCTTCAAAAAAGTTTGTTCTTTGATCATTAAATTTTGCATAATCATCTACCCATTTAATTGGATTATTTTTGCCATATATTCTTGGCAAACCGACGGCATTTAACCGTTTATCAGCAAGATATTCAATATAATCTCGAATAATTTGTGATGTTAATCCAAGAATTTGCCCTTGTGTTATATATTCACCCCAGCTTGATTCTATGTCTACAGCTTGACGAAACATTTCAATTACTTCTTCTTGTAATTGGGGTGTAAACAAATCTTGTCTTTCCCTTTGTAATGATGTAATCATATTTTGAAATATATTCAAATGTGTGATTTCATCACGTTGTATAAAACGTATCATTTGTGCACTATTGAGCATTTTTCCACTTTTTGCCAGAGTATAGAAAAAACTGAAACCACTATAAAAATAGATTCCTTCTAAGATTTGATTTGCATACATAGCTTTCAGCAAATTTATTTCTGTTGGTGATTTTGCAAGGTCTATATAAACATTTGCAATATAATCATTTTTGTTTTGTAGTTTTTTATCTTTTCTCCACATATTATAAATCTCTTCAGCATTTGCTGAAATAGAATCTACCATGACTGCATAACTCTGTGCATGAAGAGATTCTTCATAGGCTTGACGGACAAGCACAAGATTAATCTCTGTGCATGTAATATATGGATTAATATTGTCTATAAGATTGTTAGTTTGCAGAGAGTCCATAAATATTAATTGAGCTAATGCTCTGTCGTATCCTTGTTTTTCTTGTGGAGTAAGGAGGGCATAATCTCTTTTATCTGCATTCATATTCACTTCTTCTGGAAACCATGTATTTGCTAACATCATACGCCAGATATTATATGCCCATGGATATTTTATCTTGTTAAGTTCAAAAATTGCAGTTGGATTACCCCCAAATATTCGTCTTTCATTGACTGTTTCGTTAGAATGTGGATTATAAATATCTTTTCTAGCAATTTTTGTGTGTATAGTATTTTCCTGCATTATTCACAACCTTTAAGAATAACTACCAAAGATGTACATCTTTTTTTGAAAGAGGAATTATAACACGACAAGTGTAAAAAGAAACTTAATCTATCTTTGCCTCACTAAACTCTTAGGATTTACAATGTATCAATATTTTCAATACCGTAACATCACAGATATGGCACAATATGACACAGATATTGTTGCTTCTTTCACATCATTTACAATACATAAATGTAGAATCTCAATGGACAAAAATAGGCAGTCAGAAACATGAGTCCATACTAACAAAATCTATTTGATAATTCCTATGCAATAAGGCATACACTTTTGTATATTTCGGTGATAAGAATGTGAGAGTACATGCTATAATCAAAAAATGATTGAAACAACATTTTGTAGGTATCCAAATTTTATAGAATCTTTCAGGTTATTATAGATGTAGATATTATTATAGTCCATAGAATAAGAAAAATATAATACTACAAAGGCTATGTTACAGTAATAGTATATCATTTTTATAATATGGTTGTATGTTATATAATTCTATGAGATTTTATGAATCTTATGCTTTCTCAAATACAATATTGTTATGTAAAATATGATACAAAATCATAATGATAAGAACATGGAGTTGCTATCAGTATCAAAAAGTAGAGGGCTACTAGATATTTATAGAGATTCTAATCTATTCCACATTTTCACATCGTATTTTTAATCGTCTCGTTATCCTAAACTTAAGATTGATAGATATTATAGAATGTAAGTTGCAGTCTCATTTTAAGTATCAATCGTGTTACTATTGTGTTGTATTCTTGCCATACTCGAACTACCGCTCGACACATATAAATATGGGTTTCTAATGCCAATAATCTAGCGAATTTGAATCTAGCTCATTTATGTATGTCTTATACTTCTAAGAATCGATGCTCTCTGTATGCTAGAGACTAGCATTATAATGTCTGTCTGACTCTCAATATGTTAAGGATATGTATTGTTTTTTAGATTCTTTAAGCACATATAAGCTTTAACATAGGGAATTTGTGTTTCCTCATAGAATCAATAGTATTGCAAAAAGTTACACGGCTTTAAAGAGACTGGCTCTCTAGTTAAGCTAAGAGCCTTTTTTTGTATATCATAGAATAGCTTTGAGATTTTGTGATTGTAGCATGGCATATCATTATAATATTTGGTATTACTTGTTTTGCATTTTCTATGCCATTGCGTGTTTGATTATTGTAATGCCTGTTGTAGATCACTTATCAAATCATCTGCATTTTCTAAACCAATGCTTAAGCGAATCATATTTGGCAAGATTCCTACTGCTTCTAATTCTTGTTGATTTAGCTGCGAATGCGTTGTGCTAGCTGGATGCACAATTAACGATTTAGTATCACCAATGTTTACAACGATACTGAAAAGTTTGGTGCTATTGACAATTCTTTTTGCTTCATTAAAATCTCCATTTATTTCAAAGGAGATTAATCCACTAGCTAGATTCTCATGCGAATATTTTTGAATAAATTGATAATATTCATTCTTTTCTAATCCGGGATAATTTACACTTTTTACCTTTTTATGTGTTGTTAAAAATTCTGCAATTTTCTTAGCATTTATGCTATGTTCCTTGATTCTAACCTTTAATGTTTCCAATCCTTGAATGGCTAACCATGAGTTAAAGGGGGATAACGTCGCACCGATATCTCGCAATAACCCTATTCTTACACGTAATGTAAAAATGGGTAGAGATAAGTCAGTATACACTAATCCATGATAGCTCGCATCTGGCTCATTAAAATGTTTATAACGTGGATTACCCTTAATATATTCATTCAATCCCTCACGTTCAACAATAGCTCCACCTAAAACGCTACCTTGTCCGCTTATATATTTACTCAAACTATGCACCACAACATCAGCTCCATGTTTTATGGGTTGTATAAGAAGAGGTGTGGCTACGGTATTATCAACAATGCTAATAATACCGTGTTTCTTGGCAATATTAACAATAGATTCTATATCTGATACGGATATTTGAGGATTTGATATGCTCTCAAAAAAGATTGCTTTTGTTTTAGAATCGATGAGTGGCTCTATCGTCTCTATTCTATCAACATCAAAAATCCGAGTAGTAATACCAAATCGTTTTAATGTGTGCACAAATAATGCTGTAGTCCCACCATAGATTTTATTAGCAACCACTATATTATCGCCGCTTTCGCAGAGATTCACAATAGCATAAAAAACCGCACTTGCACCAGATGCGGTTGCAACACTTGCACTACCATTTTCTAAGACTGCTAACCTTTTTTCTAAAACATCTGTTGTGGGATTTGCGATTCTTGTATAAATGTTGCCTAATTCCTGAAGAGCAAATCGTGCTCCTGCTTGCTCACTACTGTCAAAACCATAGGCTATATTCTGATAGATAGGAACACTCATTGTTTGCTGTTCTCCTCGCTCATAGCCAAAATGTATGGCTAATGTTTCTTTACTAAAAGATTTATTATTCATAACTTAACCTTTATTTTTAATTATATAAAATGGAATTATAATATTAATTATATTAAAAAATTCTTAATCATAATTATATTGTATTATTTTGATAATAAGATAAACATAGCATAAAACAATGTCATAATCATTTGTATTTTACATCTACATATACATACATATAATATCATATATAGTAAAGTATTTCGTAATTTTGACATATTAGTGAGATAGGTACGTTATAACATAATATGTACAACATATTAGATTTTTAATGTACACTAAAAATCTATAAAATCTCATATTTATCGCGTTTTAATAAAGAATAAATATGTAAGGAGATGTTTTTTGTGATTCTAAAAATAAGAAAAATCATATATCCTTTATTAAATAGATACTCTATCTGATTTGTATTTAGATACAATTAATTTTCACACATTAACCTATTTATATTAATATAACAAATACATTTAAACCCTATACATGTTATAGGTATATAGGAGTATGATTTGTCTCGATTTTTTGTAATGCTTTGTGTGTTGTGTTTTTTTTCCAAAGCAGAAGATTCTCAATTTTCCTACGATTTTCCATACAAAGCATTAGATGTTATCCTATACAATAATGAGAAACTTAAGCAATTAGAATTTGAAATCAAATCTTTAGAATTTCAGGCTAAATCAGAATCTAAATGGGATAATGTAAGACTAAATTTTGGTTATAGCAATGCTGAAATTCTTATGCCATTTAACCCTAGTGCGAATGAAATGCAAAATATTTTTATTGGATTGGAACAAGATTTTGATATGAATCAAAAGAGAAAATTGCAAGCACAAATTACAAATAAAGAAGCAAAAATAAAATTACTAGAATTAAAAAATTTAAAAAATCAATATATCTTTACCATGATTACAGAATCTATCAATACAGAAAAGAATAAAAAAATTCTCCAACTTACACAAAATGCTATGAAAAATCTTGATATTGTGCTACATAGTTTAAAGACCTCAAGTAATTTTAATCCTATGCAGATTCAAAAACTTAATCTCTTAAAGGCAAAATTACAAATTAAATATAATGACACAGCAAATCAGTTAAAAAATTCTCATATTGTTATGAGTGAAATAAGCTTTGAACACAGCAATCAAAATCCCATTGTTACACCTCTATTTGATAAGGAAATAATAAAAACTATAAAACAACAAAATTTTATAGAGCAAATTTTACATAGTAATTATGATATTCAAGCTTCTGTATTGCGTAATGAAATTGCACAAGATTCTATAAAACTCGCAAGAAAATCTTATATCCCTGATATAACTATTGGTGGCAGTTATATGTTTAGAGTCAATAGAACAGATATGTTTGCCTTGCAAGTATCTCTACCTATGCCACTTTATGGTAAAGAAAAATATACTGTGCAACAAACACAATACCAAAATATGATAAGACAAAGTCAAATTACGGAAACCAAAAATCGTATCAAGCACAACGTTCATAATCTTTTAACACAATTACAAACATTAGAAGATAATCTCAATGTAATCGATGAGGTATTGTTACCATCGAATCAAAAAATAGTAGATTTGTACCGCCATCATTCCACAAGTCAAACCAACGCATTTGTGGAATTTTATACCGCCTTGAATGAGCAAGTTGATGCAGAGATACTCAAAATAGAAGTTTTATCACAAATATCTATCATTTATTGGAATCTACAATCTCTAAAAGGTGCAATATGAAACGTATTCCTATTTTATTTCTGATTCTCTCTGTTTGCTTATATACAAACATACAAGCAAACAAGCTACGTATTCCTACAATTACTGTAACCAAACAAAACATCGCAGATTCAAAACAATATTATGGGACTCTTACTGCGGATGAAAGTCGTATTTATAGTATTAATATGCGAACAGATGGCTTTGTGGAAAATTTATTTGTTACAGCAAATTACACAAAGGTAGCCAAAAATGATGCTTTATTTGCTATGTATTCTCCTGAATTAGTTGATGCTCAAAGTGAATTTTTAGCGACTTATAACCATTCGCATCTTGCTAAACAAAAACTAGAGCTTCTTGGTGTTAGTAATAAGGAAATTGCAAGATTGCAAAAAAATCGCAAGATTTTGAATAAAGTAACATTTTATGCTCCATCCGATGGCATTATATTTGTAAAAAATATTAATATTGGTAGTGGTATAAAAAAAGGTGATGAAGTTCTTAGAATCATAAACATAGATTCTTTGTGGGTACTTGCCAATATCAATCAAGAAGATTTGGCATTTATCACACAAGGAAATCACAAAGCATATGTAAGCATAGAGGGATTTCATGAAAAAATACCATTACAATTTGATAGAATCTATCCGGAAATCACTGATAGTTTTGTTAGAGCACGTTTTATTTTGTCTAATCCCAAACACACATTTTTTCCCAATATGTTTGCCTATATCACAATAGAATCTGATGCAAAATCACGGCTTACTTTGCCAAAGCATGCAGTTTTATTGAAAAATAATAAATATTTCGTTTTTATTGAAGACGATGGAGAATTTTTACCACAAGAAATACAAGCAAGACGAATTTTGGGTACATCGCTCTATGAAATTATAGACGGCTTACAAGAGGGAGACAGAGTGGCTAAAAATGCGTTATTTATTTTAGATTCTGATGCACAAAATAACGGGGATTTTTAGATGATAGATTCCCTTATTACATGGAGTGTGAAAAATAGAGTAGTTGTATTATTGGGTGTGTCAATATTGTTTTTGATTTCCCTCTATGCTTTACAAAAAGTTCGACTTGATGCTCTCCCAGATTTAAGTCCGCCTCAAGTAGTCGTACAAGTGGATTTTGCGAATCAAGGAGCAAAGATTGTAGAAGAGCAGGTTACCTATCCCCTCATAAGCTCTCTTATGGCAATTTCTAATGTTGAAACAGTACGTGGAATCTCTAGCTATGAAAATGCCTTGATTTATGTAATTTTCAAAGATAAAACAGATTTATATTGGGCAAGAAGTAGAATTTTAGAGCAGCTTAATCAAATAACCACACTGCCACAAAATGCTAAAATTTCGTTAGGTAGCGATTCTACAAGTGTGGGATGGGCATATCAATATGTCTTAAAAAGCGAAACAAAAGATTTAGCAGAGCTTAAAACATTACAAGATTTTTACTATAAGTATGCGTTGCTTGGAATTGATGGTGTCAGCGAAGTTGCAAGTATTGGGGGATTTAGCCAAAATTATGAAATCACAATTGATAATGCTAAAATCGTGCGTTATGACTTAACTTTTGAAGAAATCATTAATGCTATACAAGCTGCGAATAATGAAAGTGGTGGGGGTGTCCTCTTAGAAGATGGATTTGAAAGGATTATTCGTACAAATGGCTATCTAAAAGATATAAACGATATAGAAAATATCATTATAAAAACTCTTAATACTATTCCATTAAGAATCAAAGACATAGCAGAAGTCAATCTCGTGCCAAAACCACGTAGAGGTGCAGCAGACCTAAATGGTGATGGTGAAGTTGTGGGCGGTATCGTTATGGTAAAATATGGAGGTAATACATATCAGACTTTGCAAAAGATAAAACAAAAAGTTAAAGAGTTAAATGCTACAAATGATTCAGTTAAAATAGAATCTGTTTATGACCGAAGTGATCTTATAGAAAAAGCTATAAAAAATCTTATTATGACTCTTCTTGAAGAAAGCATTATTGTATTATTGGTAAGCATTATTTTTTTATTACACTTTAGAAGTGCTTTTATCATCATTATCACATTGCCATTATGTATTGCCATAAGCTTTTTGTTAATGGTAATCTTTGGGATAGAATCTACCATCATGAGTTTGGGAGGCATTGCCATTGCCATTGGGGCTATGGTTGATGCGGCTATCGTCATGATTGAAAATGCCCATAAGAATCTCACCAAAGCACCTTCTCAGTGCAATAGAGAATCCATTATACTTTCTAGTGCCAAACAAGTTGGTAGCCCCATATTTTTTGCATTAATTATTATTGTTATTTCATTTTTACCTATATTCGCCTTAAGTGGACAAGAAGAGAGACTTTTTAGCCCTCTTGCTTTTACTAAAACATTTGCGATGCTTATTGGTGCAATTTTATCTGTTACAATCGTCCCAATTTTAATGGTTATCTTCATTAAAGGTAGAATCATAGCTGAAGAGAAAAACCCTATTAATCTTTTTTGCATCAAAATATACCAAAAAGCATTGGATATTGTTTTAAAAATTAAATGGATATTTTTAACAATATGCTTCTTATCACTAAGTTTCATCTTTATTATCTATAAAAATCTTAATTGGGAGTTTATGCCTCAAATCAATGAAGGCATTATGATGTATATGCCTGTAAGCAATGTGTCTCCAAATATTGAAGTGGGATTAGCATATCTCAAAGAAGTGGATTCTATACTTAAAGGATTTGATGAGGTAGAAAGTGTCTTTGGTAAAGTAGGTAGGGCAAATACGAGTTCTGACCCAGCACCATTATCTATGTTGGAAGTATATATTCATTTAAAACCACAGTCAGAATGGAAACACAAGCAATCTTTACGTGCTTTACGTGATAAATTTGAGAATGCTTTGCAAATCAAAGGAATCACAAACTCATGGACATATCCGATACGTGGTCGTACTGATATGCTTTTAACGGGTATCCGTACACCACTTGGTATAAAACTGTATGGCAATGATAGAAAAGTATTAGAATCGTTGTCATTACAAATAGAATCTAAACTTAAAACTTTACAAGAGAGCCTATCAGTATTTGCAGAAAGGGCAAATAGTGGCTATTATCTTGATATACAAATACATGATGAAAAACTAGCACGTTATGGAATCAGCAAAGATTCTCTCTTCACTGCTATCAATTTTGGACTTGGTGGAATAGAGATTACACGAAAAATTGATGGAGTGGAAAATTATCCTATTTCTATTCGATTACGAGATACACAAAGGAATGATATTGAAGCGATTAAGTCTATTTATATTAAGACCGTCTTTGGTTTCTATCCTTTAAGAGAGCTAGCCACAATCACTTATAGTAATGCACCACAAGAATTAAAAAGTGAAAAAGGCTTGGGGGTAAATTTTATTTACATTACTCCAAAGCAAGGGGTAAGCAGTAAAACTTATAAAGAAATAGCCACAAAAGCCTTGCAAGATATTGCCTTACCAAATGGATATTATTACGAATTTAGTGGAGAGAGTGAGTATTTAGAAAAAGCTCTTAATACATTGCGTTATATTGTGCCATTAAGTCTATTGCTTATTTTGGTGCTTATTTTCTTAGCTTTAAAAAATTGGGGCTATACATTACTTTGTTTTTGCACATTGCCCTTTGCAATCTTAGGGGGACTTATCACGATTGATATATTGGGGTATAATCTTAGTATTGCTGGGATAGTAGGCATATTAGCATTATTAGGTATTGCTGCTGAAACGAGCATTGTCATGTTATTATACCTAGACCAAAGTTATCATGAAGAAAAGGTAATGACATGTGATATTTTAAGAAATGCTGTTATACGCGGAGCGGCAAAAAGAGTTCGACCAAAACTCATGACTGTCATGAGTATTATAGCTTCGCTCATACCTATTATGTATACACAGGGTGTTGGAAGTGAGATTATGAAAGCCATTGCTGCCCCAATGCTTGGCGGTATGATAACTAGCACACTTTTAACACTTTTTATCATTCCAATATGTTTCTATATTATGAAAAAAGTACTATTAAAAACTAATTGTATAAAACATTATTGATTTGCGGGAGTTCTATTTTTTGTGTGAATACATTGTCATACTTTATCATATATATTCACAACAGTGAGTTATGTGATCTATAAATAATCAGGTATTCTGTGCAATAATGTAAGATATACTGCTTGTCATTATTAAGCCTTGATTAAAATGTACTATAGAATCTTCCTATCATATTTCAGATTCTAATCTTTAGGATATGTGTTCTATAACACAGCCATAATGATATATAAGATTGTATCAAGTATTCTGCATATACTCTTTGTTTATCTATCCTAGTTGAGGTATACAGTTTTTACTCTACATCTTTATAAAGCTTAGACTATTTACATAAGGACAGAATGATAAAAAATCTCATGATAGCATTTCCACGATAATATTTTTTAGAGACTCTAAAAGATATTTTTTAATTATAATAGAGAACCACATAATCTACGAGGTGCAAAAAACAAATAGACTATAATAAATATTTATATTGATATTTCTCATGCAGTATCATACATAGGTATCAAGAATGCTAGGGGACATGGATATTCCGTGCAGTGGATATTTAAATCCCAGAATATACATGCAAATATTATTGTAATTTTGTGCTACAAACTCAAAAAATGGATATATGACATCATATATTTAGCATATAAACCTCAATTATTTTTTTAATCCGCATGTTATGAAATCACATCTTATTTGTTAGACTATTGTGTTGAAGATGGATATTTATTGTATTTGTAATAATATAGAATCCATTATATCTATAACAAAGGCATGATGTTTTTTTTGCTATTTGATGTTTTACTATTTTTATAGAAATAAATGCACTCATTATTGAGAAGTAAAAACTTATATAATCACCATTTTTATTATATAAGATACAATACAGCATAATTGAAAATCTACAATGTATTTCATTTCTTATACTTATATTCTCAATGCAAATGAGTGTAATGATTATTAAGAGCAAGATTCACAAGATTATTTCAAATAAAAAGCATACAAGATTCTAAGTTTAGTATAAGAACATAACAGAATACCTAAAAATTTTGTAACTTAGAATCTAAAAAAGATTCATGCTATTGAGTTGGTATGAGGTCAAATATCACATACAATCATATATTAAAGAGTATTCCCATTATTTTATGATTAGAAAATATTACAATCTGGGACATATAACTAATCTGACTTATCATTTATATTATTTTGATTAAGTCTAATGATTTGTGGAATCTTTGTATCAATAAGCCAAATATAATTTAAATTTTTATTGACACCATCAACCTTAATTTCAGCACGTAAATACGCATTTTCTCTTTTAATATTACCAATAGTCCCAACTTGTACACCTTCAAAGAAAATCCCGTCTGAACCGCTTGTAATAACATTATCTCCACTTTTAATACTTTGCCATGCAGGAATATAATCTACAATAATACCCCCATCATCTGTAGCACGTAGTGTGCCGGGTACACGATTCTCACCGATGTATACACTATAACTACACTCTTGATCACCATTCAAAATCCCAAGCAAATGATTATTTTCTTTACGTGCAATGCCAATGGCATAGCCATCTTTGATAAGACCAAATACTTTTGGTTCTTCTATTGTCTGTGTGTAGGCAATCCAAATTTTTGTATATCTACCGAGTGTTACATATGATATAACTTTGACTAAATGCACATCTGGATCAATGTAATGTCGTTCTATATCAAACGCATAGTGTAGATTATCAAACTCTGCTTTAAGAGCCTGATATTTAATTTTATCTTCTTCTAATGATTCAATTTGTTTCCGCATAGTTTGAATCTGTTGTGCTTGATTAATATAGTTTCGGACGAATAAGGTTATATCTTCTTTTCTATCAAAATAAAATCCCTTGATTCCAAGAGAAAAAGTAAATACTTGTTCACGTAAAGTCGGAATAAAGCCAAAACTTGCAACTATAATAACAATAGCTATAAAAATAGCAAATATTCTCACCTTATGTCCCGTCTCTATAATTAACTTCTAGCTGCAATTCGTTCAAGCATATCCATATCTTCCATTGCCTTACCTGTTCCCTTAGCAACTGCAAGTAACGGTTCATCACCCACATAAACTGGTAACTTCACAATATCAGAAAAATATTTATCAAGTTTTCTAATTAAGGCTCCACCACCTGTAAGTACAATACCGTTTTCGACAATATCTCCCGCTAAATCTGGTGGAACTTCCTCTAATACACCACGCAAAGCATTCCCCATTTCTTTAATCGGATCTTTAATAGCTTCACGTATATCTTCACTTGTGAGCTCTATAGAATTAAGCAATCCACTTACTTGATCTCTCCCCTTTACAAGTTTTGCAAGAGGTGTTTCAAGCGGTGAAGCACAACCAATCTCAATTTTGATTTCTTCAGCTGTCCTATCACCTATCAGTAGATTAAATTTTCTACGCACATAATCCATAATAGCAAGATCAAGCTTATCGCCAGCTATTCTAATAGATTTTGAAATTACCAAACCCCCTAATGACAATACTCCAATTTCAGTTGTTCCTCCACCAATATCTACAACCAGACTTCCTTGTGGCTCTTGTATTGGTAAACCAGCACCAATAGCCGCTGCAAGTGGCTCTTCAATCAAGAAAACTTCTCTTGCACCAGCACTCATGGCAGATTCTTTGACTGCTTTTCTTTCGACAGAAGTCAAACCATAAGGGACACAAACCATAATTCTAGGGCGCATAAAGGATTTCCGTTTATGTGCTCTCTCGATAAAATAGCGAATCATTTTTTCTGTAATTTCAAAATCAGCTATAACACCATCTCGTAATGGACGAATGGCACGAATATTATCTGGAGTTTTGCCTATCATTTCTTTAGCTTCTTTACCAACAGCCAAAATTTCACCATCACGATATTTATCAACTTTAACTGCTACAATAGAGGGCTCATTAATTAAAATTTCATGTCCCTTTATCATTACAATAGTATTAGCCGTCCCCAAATCAATAGCAATATCATGTGAAAACCAGCCTACAAATTTATTCAAAAACACCTACAATCTCCTTATTTACTTTATTTTAAACTGCTTTAGTTTTTTTC
This sequence comes from uncultured Helicobacter sp., assembly GCA_949299115.1. Taxonomy (GTDB): domain Bacteria; phylum Campylobacterota; class Campylobacteria; order Campylobacterales; family Helicobacteraceae; genus Helicobacter_A. The sequence goes on from CASFZH010000026.1 coordinate 26,781, forward strand.
TTTTTAATTAAGATAGGCTTATCAATTTTATCAACACATTTACGTGTGATAATGACCTCATATCCGTTAAGATTGGGTAAATCAAACATAATATCTAAGCTAAAATCCTCCACAATGGCACGTAATCCTCTTGCCCCCGTTTTTCTCTCCATTGCAAGTTCTGCAATACGTTCAATAGCAGAGTCCTCAAAGATTAGCTTTGCACCATCAAGCTCAAAAAGTTTTTGATATTGTTTAAGTAGGGCATTTTTTGGTTGTGTTAAAATAGAAATCATAGCTTCTTTGCTGATAGGATCAAGTGTAGCAATAACATGTAGTCGCCCAATTAATTCTGGTATTAATCCAAAGCTTACCAAATCATCTGTTTCAATTTTGTGAAGAATATTTTCATTTGTAAGTTCTGTTTTTAAATCAGAATTGAAACCCAAGACATTTTTTCCTAATTTACGTTTAATAATATCTTCTATCCCGTCAAATGCCCCACCACAAATAAATAATATATTGTTTGTATCCATTTTAATGAAATCTTGATTTGGATGTTTTCTGCCTCCTTTTGGAGGAATATTGACAATATTGCCCTCAATAATCTTTAAAAGAGCTTGTTGCACTCCTTCACCAGAAACATCACGTGTAATAGAGCGATTTTCAGATAATCTTGATATTTTATCAATTTCATCAATGAATACTATACCCATTTCTGCACGACTTAAATCGTAATCGGCTGCTTGCAATAAACGTGTTAAAATATTTTCGACATCTTCACCGACATATCCTGCCTCTGTTAAGGAAGTAGCATCAGAAATAGCAATTGGTATATTAAGAAATCTTGCTAAAGTTTGTGCCATAAGGGTTTTACCGCTACCAGTTGGACCAATTAACAAAATATTAGATTTTGATAATTCGACATCATTTTCTAATATAGTAGGATTCATAACGCCATCTTGCGATATTGTAGTGTTTTGTTGATGCAACAATCTTTTGTAATGATTATAGATTGCCACACTAAAAACTTTCTTAGCCTGTTCTTGTCCAATTACATATTCATCTAAATGAGCTTTTAATTCTTTTGGTGATGGAATCTCATCTAAATTATTCGCGATGATATTGGATGCCATTTTTTCATCATAAGACTTGGAAATAAACATTGCACAAGCCTTGCAAATATGCACTTGCACCCCACTGATTTTCTCGTTGCTAGTCGTGATTGGATTAAGTTTTGATTCAATTTTACCACAAAACCCACATTGTCTTTCATTCATCTAATCCACCTCGTTTATATGGTATTCCCCTTTCTGAATTGAGAATGAACTCACAAATTTTGATAATATAGTGATTTGGCTGTGCCATATTTTTTGCTATTTGTAACTCCGTTGTTGCTAAGTCTTTTAGGCTTTGATCACCAGAGAAAAGACGTTTATAGAGATTATTAATATCATCAATTTCATTTCTTTGCATAATTTTTCTCATACGAAATCTATTAAGCCCAACAATTTTCGCCCGATTTCCTTCTGCCATACAATAAGGCGGAATGTCTTGAGATAATGCAGAAGCACCGGCAATCATAGCTCCATCTCCAATTTTCACAAATTGATGTACAGGTGTCATACCCCCAATATTGACATAATCTGCTATATGAATATGTCCACCCAAAGTTGCATTATTTGCTAAAATATTATTGCTTCCTATAATGCAATCATGAGCAATATGGACATACGCCATAAATAAATTGTTGTCACAGATTTTTGTAAGATTACCACCACCTTCAGTCCCCGGATTAAACATACAACATTCTCGAATAGTATTATTATCACCTATCTCCAAAATACTTTCTTCACCTTTATATTTTAAGTCTTGCGGCGGTGTCCCTAGAACAGCATTAGGAAATACTCTATTATATTTACCTAAACGCGTATTGCCCATGATTGTAACATTATTGTAACAAAAAGTTCCGTCTCCTATAGTGATATTGCCTTTAATTACACTGTAATCTCCGATTTCTACATCTGCCCCTATCTCTATATTTCCATCTATAATAGCAGTTTTTGCAATCTTGGCACTTTCATGAATTTTTATATTACTCATTCTGTTCCTCATTCTCACATATTGCTTAATCTAAAATCTTATTTATTATGAGAATCTGTAACCATAGCTTTAAGCTCTGCTTCACTCACAAGGATATTGTCTACAAATGCCTTACCTTCAAGTTGCCATACATTGTTGCGTTGCTTCATAACACGCATGTTATATGTTAAGCGATCTCCGGGACGCACAGGTACTCGAAATTTTACATTATCAATAGTCATGAAATACACAATTTTATTTTGACTCATATCAAAGTCTAGTCCCCAAGTACTTACAAATGCTAAAATTCCGCCTGCTTGTGCCATACCCTCAATAATCATGACACCCGGATAAATTGGCTCTTTTGGGAAATGTCCAATAAAAACTTGTTCGTTTATAGTTACATTTTTGTATGCGATAATATCACTATGGGTATGTAATTGGAGTACTTTGTCAACAAGCAACATTGGATAACGATGTGGTAGAATCTGCATAATTTTGTCAATATTAATATTAGTATAATCTGGTGTTTGTGCATCGCTCATTCTTAACCTCAAAATAAATGGAAAACTTTTTGCTAATTGTAACACATTTTATTTTTAAATTTAACTATTTTTTGTAATCATTATTAAAAAAAATATGGTAGGAAATTGATTTTATAGAGCTATGAATAACTTGTTTTTTATTATTTAATAATATTGCTATTGTTCTGTTAAACTTTTCAAATATAAAAATATCATTTTATGCGATATGTTATTGTAAATCTTGCAATTTTAGTTATTGTGCTAATAATCCAATAACAGTAATTGGCATTGCATAAAATAGTGATAATTTTATTTTGTTTTTATATTTTTCTACATTACATTATATAACCATGCAATTATTACTTTATGATATTTTGTATTTATCTTTATTTTTATGTTTACTCTTTTGCTTGGTTTGGTAATGACATAATTTGTAATTATATTTTTATCATGCAACAAAGGACATGACAGACTTACATATTATCAAATTTTATAACGAAGATATCGATATCTCAATTTTGTTAATAAATACAAGTGTACTTAGAGATTCTAAGTTTTTATATTATTGCAATGACTGAACTATTTTTATCAAATGTGCTGTAATTTTTCAGTAACGTTGTAAGGCTTGATTCTAAAATTATAAAAAAAGATTGAGAATAACTATGAGACAAATTCATTTTGTATCTCAAATATCTTATCTGATATTGTACATTACAAAGGTGCGAATCGTAACTATTCGATGACAATACCAACAGGGCAGTGGTCGCTTCCCATTACCTCCGGATAAATATGTGCTTCTTTTAAGATTGGCAAAAGATTTTGTGATAGGAGAAAATAATCGATTCTCCAACCAGTGTTATTTTCTCTTGCTTTACCCATATAGCTCCACCATGTGTAAGCATACTCTTTATCGGGATAAAAATAACGATAAGAATCTATAAAGCCGCTCTCTAAAAGCAGGCTCATTTTTTCTCTTTCTTCATCTGTAAAGCCGGCATTTCTGCGATTTGTCTTTGGATTTTTCAAATCAATTTCTTTATGGGCTACGTTTAAATCGCCACACACAATGACACCTTTTGTTGTCTCTAAATCTTTCAGGAATGCCCTAAAATCATCTTCCCATTCTTGACGATATTCTAGTCGCTCTAACTCTCGCTTTGCATTCGGTGTATACACATTAACAAGATAAAAGTTAGGATATTCTGCCACAATGATTCTGCCTTCTTTATCATGATGTGGTATCCCCATATCATTCTTTACACTTAATGGTTCTATTTTACTTAGAATCACAGTGCCAGAATAACCCTTTTTCTCTGCTTCATTCCAAAATTGATGATAACCTTTAAATTCAAAATTACTTTGATTGCGATGCATTTTTGATTCTTGTATGCAGAAAATATCTGCATTACTTGATTCAAAAAAATTCATAAATCCTTTATTCATGCAAGCTCGCAATCCATTTACATTCCATGAAATCAATTTCATATTTTACCTTCTCTATAAAATTAGTTGTTATCTTGAATGTTGAATTATAACGTATTGTCTCTATAAAGTCTTATAGGTTATAGACGATTCTAAGGATTCCAATCAATGCGTATTTTGATATGAGGTCAAACCACACTATATCCTATGATATTACAAGCGAAATTTTGATTCATATATGAGACAATACTTTGCTATATTTTATATATTTTTAAACACTTCATGCAAAAAAGTATAAAAATTCACAAGAGACACTTGTCTTCTTTTTATCCAAAATGATATGCGATTTCTATTTTTAGAGTTATTACATGCAAGAGACAAAACCACGAAATAAGTAGAAAAATACTGCTGAAAATGTTACCATTACCCAATCCAATACAGAAAGTCGAGCAATATGACAGCTATTAAGGAATTTGATATTGCATATAGTGGCATAGATAATGAAACGGGCAAAGTTTTTAAGAAAACCTTAAAAGTATGTCGGAATCTAAAATAAACCTAGAATATCAAGATGCAAATATCAAACAATAAGCAGGATTTAGTGCTGAAGTGCTAGAGGTTGCCAAAGAAAACGCAGAATCTACCATCAAAATGACAAGAAAAAAGTAATAAAACCAATGATTCAGGCAGTATCAATGACCGACTTAATGATATAGTCATCACAGATTCTAAAGGCAGAACTATTGAGCAAAGTAAGATAAGTTTGCAGGTAGAGTATGGTAAAGAATTTGCCGATAAACCGATGTCAAAAAATATGAAAAATACCTCAATAGCAATAAAGCAGATACTATCAGAATCCTAAAAGATTCTTACGGTGATGAGATGCAAACACGAAAAGTTAAAGAAGATTCTCTTAAAAAGCAAGCCTAGAAATTCCAAGAAAACGATAAAACAGAGGAAGCAGAGAAAAACTCTGGCAAACCAAAAAAGCTAAAGCCTACCAACAGTATGAAAATAGTGTCTATAGCGGTAAAAAGAGAAATCGTCAAACATATTGCTAAGAAAAGAGAAAAGATTCTCTTTTAGATGCAATGCAGGAGCATATGCACGGTTTTTGTGCTTAATAAGCAATGTAAAACCCTAATTTTTAATGAAAGGATACAGCATGTATTTACAGAATCTTGGAATGCAGAGCTTAAAAAGGCATTTGTATCATGAGTGAATATGATTGATTCTATTTTAGAATCTAAAGATCATTAAATCCCATGTTTTTTATTCTTACCACCTTTTCTATTTCCAAAAATACTCCAAAAGAGTTTATAAAAATATTCCCCAAGAATTCACAAACAAAACTACCAAAGAGTTGCAACTAACACAAGGTATTATAGATTCTCAATGTGAGGTAATAGAAAATATCGTGAGCATATAAAAGCCACAAATAAAAGCAAAACAGTAGAATCTGATAAATTACAGCAAGAGAAAGTTTGGGGACAGTTTGCTAAAGTCTTAGAATCTGCGAGCAATCCTATTAAAAAATCATGTATTGTGAAATCTACACTTTGATATTGACATTAGGTAATAGTAATAAAACTAAAACGAATATCGAATAGGAATCTAAGAGTCTATTGTGAGTTTTTATGACAAAAGCTACGAATAAGTCTCGATATAGCAAATCGCTTAAAATACATCGTGCAGCTTGACCTTTTTGATACTTATAAACATACCAATGATACTATAATTTTAGACTCAAGGAGACATTATGCCAATACTATTTATTTTAAGAGGAATAGCCGTAGCCACAGGATTATACGGAGCAAAAAATAGCTACGATGTGTATGAGAAAATGAGGAGGTTAATACATTGCAAGAAGGAGTCGAGGATATTCTTAATAGAGCAAAAAAAGATAGAAGGAGCTAGAAAATCTACGCAAAATTCCCTAGAAGATTTAGGCAGAGCAAAAATGCATGCATGAAAGCATTCTATCAGTCGCTTTATCAGGCTCTTTGAATTGAAAAATGTCGATATGCAAGTGAACAATATGGAATATGCCATTTC
>CASFZH010000027.1 GCA_949299115.1 uncultured Helicobacter sp.
AATGTCAATGATTTCTTATCACTCAATGATACTTTCTATATGGGTGGTGTAGGCACATTACGAGGATATACAAGCTATTCTGTTACTCCGCTTGATGAAGATGGGCTACGGGTTGGTGGTGATGGAATTTTTACGAGTTCTCTTGAGCTTAGTTATGGGTTGATTCCAAGTGCTAAAATGCGTGTGGCTCTCTATGCCGATTTTGGTATCCTTACTTATCATGGTGTTGGTGGTAGAGCAGCTTTTAAACAATATGGGACAATATATGGAAATTCAGATATTTTGCAAAGAGGAGCTGCTGGTGTAGCCATTGAATGGGTGTCGCCTATGGGTCCCATTGTGCTTGTCTTTCCAATGTTGTGGTATGGTCCAACAGATTCCTTAGGAGTTGGTCCAAATAGATTCTTTAGCTATGGTACTGCTGCTAATATTCGTGCAGGTGGTGGGTATCTCACAAACTATCCAAGTTATTTTGAATTTACTATGGGGACAAGATTCTAGTCTTATTAACTTCTTAAGGCATTATAGCACCTAAAAACTATTATATAAAAGCCCTATATAGACGCCATTTACTGTCTATATAACACTTAGAAAATACACTTAAATTAAAATTTGTATAGACTTTTTGTATTTACTTTTGTAATTTACATGTTATTTTTTATTTAAAGGTTACTGACCATGCAATACAAAACAGAGAAAGATATAATAAAGAGTGTTAAGGAATTTGAGAAAAAGCAACAATAAGAAATTACAATTAGCAAAAAGATAACACAATAGAAATCTCTATCTTTGTTTAAGGGCTACTAAACAGAATGCAACCATAAATTTATATTTAGTATAAGCTTAATGTAAACACATATACTATTATACTTACAAAATACAGTAATAATAATAATCTACGTGCAGTAAGGTATTATGATGTTTTGTATAATACTCAATAGCAAATCATATTTGCGATACGAAAATATTTATAGCCATGTCTCAATCAATCTTTATGTGTATTATGTCTGCCCGTTTAATTATAATAATCCATTGTATTTCTAAATTTATTTTATCTCAATTTATTCTATTTGGTTTTTTAAGGAAGCATCTTCAATCTTACCTTATGCTCCGTCTGTTTTAGAGATTTATTTATGCTAAAGAAAACGATTGTTTCACTTTGATTTATCATTAGCTTGCCATTATGTTGTAAATATAAGATGTTCTATTGCTTTTATTTTTAATTTATCAGTATTATAGAAGAGAATTCTATCTTTTTAGCTTTCTATCATTATCCATATTTTATGACCGTATTAGAATCTACTATTTTTAATTAATCTACTATTTTGTTTTTATTAGTTCTTCACGGTTGGTGAAGATTTATTATTTATAAAAATGTATCACGGTAGAACGTAATTATAGTCTTTATGAATAAGTTGTAGGCAAGACTCCTCTTGCCTATCTTGCGTTTTAATGTGGAATATGATATTAATAAAATCGATACATTTGGATTCTAGAATATCTTTGCAATTTTTAATAATCAAAATAGAAAAATCCAAGCAATTATATCTTGTAATATTTTGAAAACCAGAAGCACTATATCACCGTAGGGGTGAATTTGAAATTTCTTTTTTCATCATTTAAATTTACAAGAAATAAATGCAAGAAACAAAAATTGCTTAAAACATATATGAGGCATTAAAATAATGATATCCTGAGACATTGTAAGATTAAGAATCACGCAAAAGTGTTCTCTCTACAATTATCAGATAGAATGCAAAAAAGATGATTAAAAGTCTTATACAAAAATTTTTAATCATGGACTTGTAATTTCTAAAGTATCGCCTATGCAAAAACTCAATGATATTGCGGATTCCTTATTTATAGTTTCAATATTTTATCGAATCTCAATTTTATGGATTCCAAGTGCATAATTTCACTGCTACTATATAAAATAAGTGAAATAATCATATTGAGACGTAATACCAAAAACACTGCTTAAGGTTATGTTATAAAAAACAACTCCTATAGATTCAAGATTATCAACAATCATTATAGGAATGAATCCCAAATAGAGGCTATGCCATAGCCAAACAATATAAACTGCATAATACAAAAAAGCCCATAGAATTTCAATAAAGCACAATATCGTGAGTAGTGCTATTCAATGTAATTCTCATTATGAATACGTGATAATAGTAAGCTGTGGATAATCTAATATTTTATAATGACCACAACAAACTTAATACATGACTCATGTTATGCTACATGAGGGTTACAGACTGTGAACTCATGTCAGATAATCTGAAATTATAAGCTTAATCCCCAACCTTGCTATATTATCTTTGTTGTTAATCATAATATCTCCTATATTTGTGCTAAGAAATCTTCATAAGAACCGCGAAAATCAACAATTTCTGCTCCATCTTTTCCATATTTCATTGCAATAATGCGATTTGCAAAAGCATCAATAAACTCTCTATCATGACTCACACACATGACACCACCAACAAAATTATATAATCCTTCCCCAAGTGCTATGATGGCTTCTAAATCAAGATGATTTGTCGGCTCATCAAGTAATAAAAAATTGTATTTTGCCAACATGATTTTAGAAAGCATAATGCGATGTTTTTCTCCACCGCTCAATGCGTTAATGCTTTTTTCTTGCTCTTCACCGCTAAAAAGCATTCTACCAAGTGCGGTGCGTATTTCATTAGAATCCATACTCTTGTCAAAAGCCCTAAGCCATTCATAGAGGCTTTCTTCACCCTTGATAATCTCGCTTGTATCTTGTGGAAAATATCCTAACTCGATAGTGGCACCCCATCTTATTGTGCCTGTATCGGGTTTTATAGATTCAGATAATATCTTGCATAATGTACTTTTGCCGACACCATTTGGACCAATTAAGGCGATTTTATCACCCGGTAAAATCGTAAGGTTTATATTTTTTAGAATCTTTATATTGCCATAGCTATGTGTCAGATTCTCAACACTTAGGACTTCATTGCCGATATTTCTTTTAATTTTAAATGTAATGCTTGGATCTCTTCTACTAGAAACCTTTAAGGTTTCAAGATTGAGTTTATCAAGTTGCTTTTGTCTTGAAGTAGCTTGCCTAGCTTTACTTGCATTAGCACCAAATCTACGTATAAAATCTTCTAATTCAGCTTTTTCTTTTAATTTTTTGCTACGCTCCATTTCTTGTTGTTTTGCAATAAGCGTTGCAGCAATATACCAATCATCATAATTACCACTAAATTCTCGCAATGTCTTGAAATCTAAATCCAAAATATGTGTACAAACGCTATTTAAAAAATGTCTATCATGAGATATGACAATCAATGTGCCATCATGCCTTTTTAGATTCTCCTCCAACCACGCAATACATTGTAAATCAAGATTGTTTGTCGGTTCGTCAAGCAATAAAACATCTGGTTTTGGGAATAACACCTGTGCTAATAGAATCTTAAATTTATCACCTCCCGTAAGAGTCTTCATCAATTCATTATGTGTATTTGCGGGGAATCCCAAATCTTGTAAAATTTTTTCTATATTTACTTCATATTCATACATAGGATCTTCCTCTATGCAAATCATTTCTAATTCAGCAAGTCTTTCGTTGATTTTTTCATCACTTAAATCTTGTGTTGCATAGATGTAATCTTTTTCTTTAATGGCATCATATAATCTTTTGTTGCCAATTAAAACTGCATCTTTAAGGCTCAAATCTTCATAGGCATATTGATTCTGACTTAATACTCCCATTTTCAGCCCAGAATCAAGTGCAACATGACCACTGCTAGGTTCAATCTCACCGCTCAATATTTTTAAAAAAGTTGATTTACCAGCACCATTTGCACCAATCAATCCATATCGTTTTCCTTTATCAAAAGTTATACTTATATCTTCAAATAATGTTTTACTTGTATAACGCATATTTATATTGATAGCTTGTAGCATATATGCTCCTTTATCTCGCACAGTTTATGTAGTTTTAATTCTTATTTTAATATAATTTTAATATTAAAAGTTTTATAATTACCTTAAAATAAGTCCATTACTCAAAACATCACAAGGAGATTTTATGGTAAACTCATCGCACTCTAAAGTTTCTGTCAGCACTACAACCTTTAAACATAAACGTTATATTGGCTATATAATTCTTACAATTGTTTTACTTATCTTACCCTTTATTCGTATAGGGGGAAATCACATATTTCTCTTATCTTTTGACCACAAAGTCTTACATTTAATGGGCATAGAGTACAGCATTCAAGAGCTTTATGTGATGCCTTTTATGCTTATTATTCTATTCGTTGGTATATTCTTTATGACTGTTATGGGTGGCAGAATATGGTGCGGTTGGGGTTGTCCTCAAACATTATTTCGCACTATTTATAGAGATATTATCCAAACAAAACTCCTAAAATTACGTAAAAGAACTACAAATAAACAAGAAATTTTAGTACTTGATACTTTTTCAAAAAAAGTGAAATTTGGTATTGGTGTCATTCTATTTGCCTGTATAGCACTTATTGCAACTGCTGATTTTCTCTTTTTCTTTGTTCCGCCTGAAGATTTTTTTGTGTATATACGAGATTTTGATAATCATCATGTATTACTTGGTTTTTGGACTGTTATAACTGCATTTATGACTATTGAAGTTTGCTTTATTGCGGAAAATTTTTGTATTTACATGTGTCCGTATGCAAGAGTACAGTCTGTTTTTTTTGATAACGATACATTGATGTCAGTTTATAATTTAAAACGTGGTGGAGCAGTTTATGCTCCAACAGGAGAAGCTATAGGTATTGCTCCCAAAAAACAAAATCCAGAAAATGAATGTACAAATTGTCATCACTGTGTCAAAGTATGCCCAACACACATCGATATACGAAAAGGTGTGCAGCTTGAATGTATCCACTGCCTTGAATGTGTTGATGCGTGTTCAGAGGTTATGGGAAAATTAGGTAGACCAAGCCTCGTTAATTGGAGTTCGCCAAATGCAACAGAACACAATACAAAAGTAAGATTATTCCGTGCTAAAACGATTGGTTATATGGTGCTTTTAGGATTAGCATTTGGAGCACTTATCGTAATGGGTACACTGCAAAAGACTATGCTACTAAATATCACTAGGACAGCAGAAACATATATAATTCGCGAAAGTGGTGCAATCGATAATGCCTATAAATTTGTCATTCAAAATGTTGATAAAACTGCTCATAAATTTAGCTTTGAAGTTGATGGTGATATGGCGGATAAGTTTGAAATCATCATACCGGACCACGGAGATACAAAGGAATTTTTCATCGATACTAAGCCTGATAATACAAAAATCCTTGTCATTATTTTACGTGCGAAAGAAAACCTTAATCCAATGGGACAATCTGACAAAAGTATACCGCTTGTTATCAGGGGATTTGCTGTTGACAACAAAAACACTATTACTACAAAATACTCCACAGTCTTTATTTATCCAAGTCAAGAAAATATTGACAAAAAACTCAAGCAATAAATATCTTGTGTTACGATAGTGTCGCTATTGCATACATTATCTAGCACACTTTGTAATACAAATAACAGCTTTTTGATTTACTATCATTTGCATCCAAAAATAAATTAGCTTTTATAGAATCGCACCAAGATTGAACTTCTCATTTGTGGTATATAAAGGTAGTAAGATAATAAAAAATGACATAGAAAGAGTTCAAAGTATGAGAGACAGTCTTAGATGGGTTAGCATAATTGAGAATCTTGATTGTTAAAATCTTAAGACGATGGGGCATAAAGCTAACATAATAGGACAGATTCCAAGAATATGTAATTTTTAGAAATTTTTATTCTCCAAATACACTTAAAAAATATAAAATTTCTCAAATCTATACTTTAGATATTTCGTTATGCTCAATATGACAGAATCTAGGGTTTCATATAATATAGAATCTTTAGAATCTTGTATGATATTGTTATTGAGATTCTGCATTCTATTGCTGTCTTTCTTATCATTATGAGAATCCTTGTTGGCAAATTCATTCTTGTTAGTAGATTCATGACAATCTAGGATTCTGATTTTAGAATCTATCATGTTAAGTCTTTGGATAAAATATCTTGGAGAAAATCATTTTTAGGATTGTTTCACTTATACTAAGACATTTTGGATATTCTGGATATTTTGCCTTCTTAAGATGTTTCGCTTTATTTTTAGATGTTTTATTATCGCAACATTTTATTGCATTTATTGAGTTTTCGTCTAAAGCTCAACATGATGGGAAAAATTAATATGACGGATTAACATTTGTATTTGATAATTCGAGACTCTTAGAATCTCTATCATATTGAAAGTGAAAACTTAGAATATTTTAGACACTATAAGATTCTATAATAGTTTAAGATTCTAAAAATGTTTAGACTTCAGACTTTACATATGACGTGGATTCTAAAATCTTATAGTATTTGTGGATTTTATAGAATCTAGATTCTATAAATACGTCATATTGAGCGAAGCGAAATATCTAAGATTCTAGAATCTGCAAATATGTCATATTGAGACGATAGTCGAAATATCTAAGGATTCTAGAATCTCATACACACATGTTAATCCGTCATGTTGAGGATATGAAGTATTCGAAACATCTAAAATTCAAGAATCTAGAAAGATTCTTGAATCTTGATATGAGAATAGTTAGGTATTCTAAAGTTGTATTGTACATATCCTTAAACTCTTTTGTCTTGAATTTGACTGAATACTTTAGAAATATTTGAGAATCCCATGTTATCTTTATATATTTGTCCTTTGATTCTAAAAATATCAATCTGTTATACCAATTCATTTTGTACTATAATCCTCAAAATCTATCGTACTCATGGACATTCATATATTGACAAATTCATAAAGTATAGTGATTGCATTAATAGAGAAACTTACACTTTGGATAATGCAACTATTGCAATGTTTTTGCTATAATTTGCATTATCCATTGCAGAATGTTTTGGAATGTATCGATATATATAATCTTAATTTATTCAAAAGATTTTAGAACAAGTCTACCCAAACATTATAAATGGCGATTTCTATTTTTAGAATCATAATTACAACTAAGAGGATATTATGCAATATTGTACTGATTATACTAATATTGATGTATTGCAACAACATCTTTATGCTTTTAAGCAAACCAAACAACTACCAACTCCGCTACTCATTTTAGCTCCACTTGCAGGATTTACTGATTTACCCTTTCGCAAAGTAGTGAAAGATTTTGGTGTGGATATTACTGTGAGTGAAATGATAAGTTCACATGCTTTAGTGTATGAAAATGAAAAAACAGTAAGAATGGCTTTAAAAAATTCCAATGAAATGCCATTTGCCTTGCAAATCTCTGGCAGCAAAGAGGATATTATCAAGAAAGCGGTAGAAAAGATTAATACGCTATCATGGGTTGACATTATTGACTTTAATTGCGGTTGCCCTGCTCCAAAAGTAGCAAATCATGGTAACGGCAGTGCTTTATTAAAAGATTTAGACACATTTTGCAAACTTTTACAAATCATTCGTCAATACGGTAATAAAAAAATATATAGCGTTAAAGTGAGGCTTGGTTTTGATAAAAAGATTCCAAGTGAATTAGCTCATGCTATTAATGAAAGCGGTGTTGATTATTGCGTGGTACATGCTCGCACGAAAGCCGATGCATATAAGAAAGAAAGAATTGATTATGAGAGTCTTAGAATCATGAAGGAGATCTTGCAGATTCCATTAATTGCTAATGGAGAAATAGATAGTATACAATCTTATCAAAAAGTCCTGCGTATTACACAAGCCGACGGAGCTATGATAGGTCGTGCAGCATTAAAATCACCATGGATTTTTTGGCAAATTCGCAATAATACTAATGTTATGCCAATCGCATTAAAGAAAGACTTGGTGCTAAAACACTTAGATTCTATGTATGATTTTTACGGAGAAAGAGGGGTTATTATGTTTCGAAAGAATCTGCATGCTTATGCAAAAGGACAAAAAGATTCATGTAAATATCGTGATTTTGTAAATAATGAAAAAGATTATGGTAAAATTAGAGAATCTATTCAATCTTTTTTTGGGGAGACGGTATTAGATTTAAATGCCATAGAACCAACTCTTAATAAAAAGAGTGTGTGATATAATACATGTATATAGTGGAGTGAGAGTGCAAAATATTTACATTGTAAAATTGTTGCCCGACTAAGCTATTGTGTTTTAGATTGATTATAATGAAGGAAAAAGAGGGTGATGCAAAAAATAAGTGGTGGTATTTTATTATGTAGCATGATGTATGGCTTAAGTAATATAGTATATGGGGCAAAATTCCAATTTTTCTTGGGACTTGGGCAAAGCATTGGTGATGCAAAGCTCACGACAGAATCTACCAATCAAATGACGCATAATACTTCAACTGTTAATAGTGCTGGGCAATATTATTATATGAATACACAGCATGGACAATATAACAATGGTAATGTGAAAAACATCACAAGTGGGTATGCAGGAGTAGAAGCGACTATTGATAAGCAAGGAATCTTTACTGTAAGAGGCTATGCCACGGTGAGTTATTCTAACAATGCTGATTTTGGGAATCTTGATAGAAATTCAGTCCATGATGGCAATATGCGTCAATGCAATACAAATGAAACAACTGCAAGTGAGTGTTGGCGTGATAGCTTTTATATCCCAGTGATTGGAAGTGGGACTAGTACTGCAACTGAAGTAAAATTTAATCCAAATCCCGGATTTAGTGATTCTATCACGAAAAACGCCACTATGATTACGTATGGAATTGGTGCTGACATAGGTATAAATATTCCCATTACTTTCCTAGTGCAACGATTTACAGGCTATAAAAAGCTTATTCCTTTGCGAATAGGGGTATATGGTGGAGCAGGATATGAATTTGCAACTTATAACTTAGGATATTGGGATAATAGGACATATAATAATACTACAACAGGTGGAATCACATGGGATCCTGGTACCGGCAATAATGGAAGACAAACGACAAATGTAGATGGTGTCATTCTTAACGCTAATGATACTTTCTATATGGCTGGGGCTGGTATGTTTGCACGTGTTGGTGCGAGTGTGTATATAAGTAATAATTTACGTTTAGACATTGGTGTAAAATTTCCAATTAATTTTACAACAGAAAGCACAAAATGGTATCAACGCAATGCTATTGACGCCCCATCTTCTCCAACAGAAGACCCAACTTATAGACAACAAAACCTTATTCAAAATTATAAAACAACGATACAAAGTTATTGGCAGTTTAGTGTGAATGTCCTTTTTTAAAAGTACAAAAGAGAAAGAGAATGTTTAAACGTATAAAAAAAATTACAAATCTCATAAAGCAAGATTTTCATACTGTCTCATGGTATCGAATATATCTCAATAACATATCTTGTTTAATAAGCCATAGATATCCGTTTTGCTACGATTCAGCTATACTGCGTGATTTTTTTTATACCAAATTATTAACTCTTATTTATTCTATATTTTTATGTGGCATTGGATATTATTTATTTTTCTCAAATATGTTGTATGCTGCAACAAGAGACAATCTTTATACGACTTGGCATACTGCACTTTCTATGGATAAACCACCAAAACACATTCATGCCACACATCTACCTTATGCAAATCCAAATGCAAAAAAGGGCGGCACGTTAAAACTTATGGCATTGGGGGGATTTGATAGTCTTGATTTATTTGTATTAAAGGGGAGTAAAGCAGATTCTCTTAATCTTCTATACGATACGCTTATGACACAAAGCCTTGATGAACCCTATGCTATTTATCCCTTGATTGCAGAAAGAGTAAGCATTGCCAATGATAAAAGTGGTGTGCGATTTAGTATTAATCCAAAGGCAAGATTTAATGATGGCACTAGGATAAAAGCAGAAGATGTAAAATTTAGCTTTGATATGTTGATACAAAAAGGAGATCCAACCCAATCTCGGTATTATGCAGATGTTAAAGAAGCACGGGTGATTAATGATTCGGTGATTGAATTTTTATTTCGTAATACTGATAATAAGGAATTGCCTTTTATTCTTACTCAACTCTCTATTATTCCAAAGCACGATTATATGCAAGGTGATGTTAATATTTATGGCACACAACCTTTGCGGATTCCATTAGGAAGCGGTCCGTATGCAATCTATTCTTTTGATATTAATAAACAGATTATTTATACACGAAATATGAATTATTGGGCAAAAGATATAATGGTAAATCGCGGTGTTTATAATTTTGATAGAATCATTATTGAATATTACAAAGATGAAAATGTGGCATTACGTGCATTTTTAGCTGGGAATTATGATTATCGTTTTGAGGCACAAGCAAAGGCATGGGCAAATGACTATAAAGGTAAGGCATACAATGAGGGTAAATTTAAAATGCTAGAATTACATCATGGTTTGCCTGCTGGAATGCAGGGTTTTTATATGAATACTCGCAAAAAAGCCTTGCAAGATAAAAATGTGAGAGAGGCAATTTTACAGGCATTTGATTTTGAATGGAGCAATCAATATTTATTCTATTCGCAATATAAACGCACAAGTAGCTATTATGAAAACTCAGAATATGCACAAAGTGGTTTACTTACAGATTCTAAAAATAATTTAGAAGTGGAGATTCTCAAATCACTTGGAATCTTAACCTACAATATCAAAACAAAAAAACTAGAAATCATGCAAGACTACAAAAATGAGATTGATTCAAGAATGCTGACCATCGCATATAAAAATCCAACGACAGCTCCTCCACATTCTAAAAGAGAGAATCTGAAATATGCGAAAAAATTACTAGAAAATGCTGGCTACAAAGTCGTTAATAATCAATTAATAGATAAAGAACATAAACCTCTGCGATTTACAATGTTATTAAATTCTTCACTTTTTGAAAGAGTTGTATTACCTTTTAAAAAAAATCTTGCTATTTTAGGAATAACATTAGATATTCGCGTTATAGATTCGGCACAATATGAAAATAGAATAAAAAATTTTGATTACGATATCATCGTGGGCGTTATCCCACAAAGTCTATTCCCCGGAAATGAACAAGATTTCTTTTTTTCTTCACTTAGTGCTGATATATCTGGTTCTCGGAATTTCTCTGGAGTAAAAAGTAAAGCAATAGATTCACTTATTGCTTTACTCAATCAAACAAGAGAACATGATAAAAGAGTGGCTATTCTTAGAGCAATGGATAGAATCTTATTATGGGGGTTTTATGTGGTGCCACATTATTATAGCCCAAACTTTCGTATTGCTATGAAAAGTAACATACAGATTCCACAATATTTTGCTCCATATAGTTCACCATTTAATCTCTATTATTATGCGTGGATAGAGTGATAAATTATAGATAATAGATATTTGGAGGAATAAAATGAATACATATGCTAATGCAATCTTTATAAAATATTTCATTAAAGTATCACAGCATTTTAAAACCATCATATTATATGTATGTCTTGTGATATTACAAATGACAATACCACATGAAGCAGCTGCTAAGACACAAAATATGCAAGATTCTGAAGAATATATCGTTCATGAAATTAAAGAAAACAATGAAGCCGACATCAATCCAATATTTAAAAATCCAAAACAAGAAGCAAGCATTGGTTATTTTAGTGCACTTGGTTTAGGTGACGCTCAAACACTGAATCTCAATGGTGCCTATATCGGATATAATTATCCATGGCAATTTGGTAATAGTAAAACTAAGCTTTTTGCAACGCTATCTTTTGGTGGAGTCTCGCTTACTTCACAAGATATTGCTGTATCGCCTTTTTATTTTGGTTTTTTAGCAGGATTTGAGGTTACCACACCTATTTCAACATCGAACATTATCTCGCATTTAGTTTTTGGTGCAGACATCGGAATGGGAATCCTCTCTTCTGGTTCAAACTTCACATTTGATACATATATTGGGTCTGATTTTGTGTATAAACGTTATGTTATTCGTCCATTTATTGGTATTACCATCTACCCAACATTTGGCAATAATATTGGTGGATTTGGATTCTATGGTGATTTAGGATTAAAAATGTTTTATCATTTTCAACAATCTCGTTTATTCTTTTCAGTATTGGTACGTAGAGATTTTTTTCGTAGTGATTTAGGTGTATTCGTTGTCATGCCAAATAACAAAGCAATGTATTTAGGACCCAAATCAACAAGCTTTGAAGTTGATTTAGGGGTGGAATTGTTTACATGGAAATATTTGAATGTAAAAGGCAATATTGGTGGGCTTTATACTGTTGATTATCCATTTATTAATGCTAATATTGGATTAAGTGCTACCTATCACTTTTAAATAGATTGGAGGATACTATGCGTATAGATAAGTTTCTTAATGCTACCAATATCGTAAAACGTAGGACGATTGCTCAAGATATGTGTGCAAATAATGTCGTACTTATTAATAATACTGTCGCAAAAAGTGCGAAAGAGGTAAAAGTTGGTGATATTATTACTTTGCAATTTTTAGAATCACAAAAACGATATAAAGTTTTGCAGATTCCAACACTAAAGACGATCCCCAAGAATCTCAAACATGAATATATCAAAGAGCTGCCATAGTATCCCATTTAAGATTTTCGTATTCAAATTTCTCAAATGACTTATGCCTTTGTACTTTTATAGTGGAGCATTCATACTGAATTTTTAGGCTTTGTGTCTCATTATTATTGTCTTTAGGGCATCGTTTAAAGGTTACTCCATGCAAGTAAGGAAGTAAGTATGATTAAAAAAGTAAACAGACATAATTATTCTTCACTCTATCTATAATAGAATAGAATGAATAATCTGCTTTGCATTCTGTTGAGCTAGTAAAGAGAGATTCTAACAATCTTAAAATTTCAAAAATGTAATAATATTGCATCATTTTTTATTTTTTTTACCTATTCATGAACCTTAGGCTTAGTGGATTATGGAAACCTTAAGAATACAATATCATTAATGTATTCGTATATCTACATTTAAAATCAAAGTCATTTCACATTTACAATCAAAGTGTAGTCATTTTTATTCTATTTAGTAAGAGTAAGACTGTAATTTTAAACATGCAATGTAGGCTTATATTAAATAGTAATAGAGGCATTATTGAATGGATATTGGATAATTTCTCTATGCAGGAAACAAAAGTTAAGAAGATGAATGTTGTTTATAAGATATTATAACAATACCATATTGTTAGGTTTGCATACGTTAAAGACTTCATTAACAAGGGCAAAGTCTTTTTGCACATTTGCTTGTGTGCGTTCAATGTTTTCATTAATAGCCTTTCATTATGATTCTGTGTATTATCATTGTGTAATATTTGACAAACATCGTAATAGAATACAATAGCAGGGATTCTAGATTCTCATACACACATGTTAATCCGTCATGTTGAGGATATGAAGTATCCGAAACATCTAAAATTTTAGAATCTAGAAAGATTCTAGATTCTGTATTGTAGAATCTACACTTTAGATATTTCGGGTTTTACCCTCAATATGACAAAGATTCTAGATTCTAAAAAATTCATGAGTTCTTAAACATTTAGATGTTTCACATTCGCTCAACATGACTTGGGTTTGTCATATTGAGCATAGCGAACTATCTATAATGCAGAATCTAGAATCTAAGGGTATAGAATCTACAAGAAAACCCTACAATAGATTCTAAGAATCTTAAAAACTATTTATAGAATCTTAAATATCCCAAATATCTTTAATTCTCACTTCCTAACGTAATAGAGAATCTAAGAATCTATCTCATTTGTAAGCATTTGTAGATTCTATACATTCTTGATTCCCTTATATACTTGTGTGAGAATCTTTAGCTTTTCTTTATGAAAATCTGATAGGCATTTGATAAAAAACATAGTGAGGACATAATCTTTATAATCACTCTCATCTATCGTACCCCTGAAACTACCAAAAGCTTGCCAAACTACTGCATTTCTTGTTGATTGTGTTGTTTTTAGCATAGACATTTGATTAAATTTGCACAAAATGTATCAAAAATGGCTTTTTATAATTGCTTTTTTATCGCGATGTGCTACTGCAAAAGTATAAGCTCTTTATTTGCAGTATCTATACAATTTATAATACACTTTTGCTTTTGAAATGAATTTTGTGGTATAACAATACCACCTACATCAAAAGCTTTATCATTTTTATTCTTGTACCCAATATCTCTTTTATCAAAGATTGTTGTGTCTCGGAGCTATTAAGAAAATAAGCATGAATTTGGGATAAAAACGCTATCTTGTATTCTGATATTCGCTACCAATGAAAAATAGAGCGTATCATTATAAGTTTATCGATATATCGCAAAATTTGGACTATGCAAACGCATGACAATATCATTTTGTAAAGCAAGACATCTTTTATTTTCTGCTTTGAAACAAAAGATTCTCATTATAAATAACATTTTCTCTAAAGGCTTTTAAAGAAGAGTGTTTGATAGGAAAATGACTGATTATCCATTGGTATTGTTCTATGTCTTGCTAAAATATGACCAACAGCTATCTGTGCTATATCTGAAAGATACATCACAATACCTTTTTATAATACATTTAGGACTTTCTCCCGTCCTCTAGCACTTTGGAATCTCCATTAGAATCAACTAAATATTATAACATAGGATAAATTTGCTATTTATTTTATAATAACCTTTAATGTCGCAACTTTATGATATATACGCCACAATCTTATACTCCACATCATTTTCCTCTAAAAACTTTTTCACCATAGTCAAGATTCTCACAGCTGGTTATGAAAACTCGCCTTATATTCTTTTTAGCAAATATTTTTTGGTTTTTTCTCTAAATACGCTGCACAATCGCCCCAAGAATGTATAAATGGTAGGATTCGTAAATGCTCCTGCTTTACCTGTTTGTACTCCCAATTTTTGCATTAGATAAGCAAGGTTTCTTTACCCCTCATGCTTGATTCTATTCCGTTTGAATTGCTTATTGTAAATTTTGGATATTCTCTATACAGTTTATTACCTAGCAAGGCACCATTTTCTTTTTTATTTCGCCTTATGCCATCGCTACCCCAAGTTCCCCATTGTTTGAAGAAAAAGGCTACTTTTTGTTTCTCACATTGCTTTTTGATATTTAAAACCCAAGATTCTTGCATAGCCCTTGCACTACTCCCACTCTCTCCACCAACAATTACCCAATCAATCCCGCTTAAATCAAGCTCACCCAAATCGCTTATCAAAGGTTCGCAAGAAAGCCATTTAACTTTTGCTTCCAAATCTCGCACTAAATCTATTCTGTGTTTTACTCTTTGAGATTCTACAGTTGTACCTAGCCAAACATTTTGAGGAATAGGATTTTGCAAAAAATATTCTCTCATTCTTTGTGGGCGTTTAGTAAGAATTTGGTATTGATGATGTGGGGTTTTAGTAATAATCTCCATTATAGAATCTAAAAATGATAATTGCATTTTTTCGTGAAATACATCACTCATAGAATTTACAAAATAGAGTGTTGGTTTTTTGTTTTTTAGAGGTTCATTTAAGCGATGAGGTAGCATTGTAAATTGAAAGCCATTTTTATAATCTTTGTTGCCCATAGCTTGAAGTCGTTTTGCCATAGTTTCTGCATAGCAATTTTTACACCCACTACTTACCTTATTGCACCCAATAGTTGGATTCCAGCTTGCTTGTGTCCATTCAATTTTAGTTGGTTTCATTAAAATTTAAACCTTTGTTGCTTGGTTCGCTTTATAATATGGTCTAGTTTGATGTTTTTATGATTCTTAACAAGCTTATTGGTTTTTGGATTAATTATTTCAATGTCGCCATATAATAAATATTCTTTTAGTGATTCTTGTATAACCTCTATTGTTGCTGGAGTATGATTAATTTCCGACTTAATAAGTTCTCCAAATGTTTTAGCACTATGCTTTGCAACTTTTTCATCTATTTGACTTTCAATGCACTTTAAACTTTTATTTTTATCCTCTTCTGCAAACAAAAAAGTATTGAATGTTTCTATATCTTTTGTTGAATATCCAAACATATCAAGCCCACTTCCACCATAATGAATAAATGAGTTATAATACTCATAATGAAGTTTTACCATTTCATTTCTTGCTATTGGGTGATTACTAAAATGCAACAACCAATATGCCCTATGAGTTTCTCTACCTTTGATAAAAAATGGCGTATAAAAACAAGCCCCAACCTGTTGTATAATGCCATTCAACAATGCTGCTCTTAAAGCATTTCTATTTCTATCATCTTCTTGTTTTGTATCAAGCAAATATTCTATGTTGCACATATCCAAACCAAGATTTGATAAGGCTGTTATATTTTTTTCAGAAAGATAATCAATTAAGCTATCACAAGCAAATGTTAAGATAATTTCAGCATTTTTAAAAGAAGTTAAAATATTTCGAATTGTAGATATATTGGCATCACTGTATCCATATTGATCTAAAATAAATATTGCTTTATTGTATTTTTTATCTCGCAACTCTTTAATGATTCTTTGATATGTTGTTGCAAACTCTCCATTAACCACAGCTGCATTATTTTTAAAATTTCTTTGATTGATAGCTTGAATTAGAAAATCGTATATCTTTTTGTCCTTCTCAATACAATACACAGGAATATCAAATTTTACTAACCCCCGATTATCATTTTGTCTTTGTAATGTAATTTCTGTTTTTACCCTTTGTATTGTTTCAAGTATTCTTAGGGGACTGCCAAAGATTTCATTTCCTTTGAAATTATAAATTCCACCACCCGAAAAACCATCAATAATTGCAAATTTTAATGTAGTTGAAAAAGGATGAATGGTTAAATGCTTCATATATGCTTCTAGATATTTTTCAATAATGTTGAGTTTTACTAAACTATGCTCTTCTATTGTCGGCAAAGCACCGCCAATTTCCCAATGATATTTTTTACTTTTAGCCATTATTTCTCCTATCAATACACCACTCTAAGCCTATCATTAAGACTAGAATCAAGATTTAAAAAGTCTTCTAAGTTTATATCCTCAAAGCCATCAATAAAGATGTATTCATTTTGGCTCTTGCGTAAAAACTCTAAAACTTCCTTATCACAAGCTATTAAGTAAAGACAATCCTCACATTGATAGAGCTTGTTTTCAAAGATAGTTTTAAGCGGCTTATCTAGCGTTTTACCACTTTGCAGGGCAAGGTTTAGGGCTTTATCAAATGGACTTAGATTCGCATTGCTTAGTAGCTTTAAAGTGCCTTGTTTGGTTGTGATGAGTTCGGGTTTATCGCTTAAGGCTAACACGCTAAAGCTTACGCTAAAATTTGGATTTGCATTTGCGATTTTCGCACCTGCTCTTTTTACCCTTTCAATCGTTATATCGCTAATAGCTGGATTTTTACTTTTTAACTCATTTTTGCAAAAATCATAAGCAGTTTTATTTTTGCTTTCATTAATAGGCTCATCGATTTGCACTAAGATACACTTCCTATTCCCTCCATCTTCTGCGTTGAGTTCCATTACGGCATGGGCGGTCGTGCCACTTCCTGCGAAAAAGTCAAGGATATAATCAGAGTTATCATTAACCGAGTGATTGATAATTTCTTTTATAAACTCTACACTTTTAGGATAGGTAAAATACTCACCTAAGCCTAAAGCTAAAAATTCTTTTGTTGCACTTTGATTCATAAATTTATTATCTGAAAACTTTAAGCTATCAAAAGTCTTTAATGTCGTTTTTAAATCTTTTAAGTAACGTTTATAAATAAAGCCTCTTTCATTTTCATCGTGTTCTTTTTTAAAATAAATTCTGTTTTCGTTAATATGTTTTTGCAATGTATTTTGAGAAAACAGCCAAAATCTACCTTCTGGTGGATAATCTTCCTTGCCTGTGTATGGATTTTTCACTGCAAAATAACCTGTTTTTATATCGCCACTTTTTGCAGTTGGGTCGCTAGAAACCCACGCTCCATTTGGGTCGTTATCTGGATTTTTATATTTACTCAAATCTTTTTGCCCTCCAAGCAAATTTACTTTTTCTTTATCTTTTGCATAGCAAAATAAAAACTCGTGTTGGTAATTCACGCCTGTTTTAGAATCATTTGTCGTGCTTTTTGTCTTGCGGATAAAATCCCCTACAAAATTCTCCTCTCCAAAAATTTCATCACAGAGAATCTTTAAGTTTGCTTGTTCATTATCATCTATGCTTATAAATATCACGCCATCTTCACGCAATAAATCTCTAGCAAGTTTAAGGCGTGGCAGCATAAAGGCTAACCACCCGCTATGTGTGCGTGAGCTTTGTATATTTTTGAAAAACTGCAGGGTTTCAGATTCTACTTCATTTCCTTCATCATCGATTTCTAGCAGTCCCACTTCTTGCAAAATCGCCTTATAATCTTTTCTAAAATTATCCGGATAGATGAAATTCTCATTTTTTGTATTATAAGGCGGGTCGATATAAATCATTTTGATTTTTTCACTATATGCTGCTTTGAGAATCTTCAATACATCTAAGTTATCGCCTTTGATAATAAAATTAGAATCTTCTTTGCTAGATTCTGCACTGCGGACATTAAATGATTCTTCAAATTTAAGTAACTTTTGAGTGGGCGTACTATAGAGTGCATTTGCCAAAGCCTTGCCTGTGAAAGTAAGCTCATAGCCTTGAATGTTTGCCTTTGTCTCTAAGCCCAAAAGAGTAGCGATAGCTTTTAAATCTACTTGATTATCTTTGATAGTTTGTGGGAAATGCGTTTTAAGATTCTCAAACAAGGCATTGTGCGACTCCTTAGAATCTATGATTTTTATACCTTTTTTTAAGGCTTGTTCTTTATGTATCATTTACTCTCCTTGTGCTTGTTTTAGGCTTTTCAATAAATCTTGCTTATTAATGCGGGTGTTATAGATTATCTTGATATTTTTATCTTTAAGACTTTCTTGCAAAGCCTTAAAAAATCTTTTTGCATACTCTATCTTTTTTCTCTCAATTTCTGGGATTTGTGAGGTATCATCATAGCCCTTTGTCTCACAGATGAAAAAGATTCTTTGTCCTTTTTTATCCTTTAAAAGATAGGCAAAATCTGGCTCATAATTTTTAAAAGGTGTGGGAATGCTAAACTTTGGCAGTTTGGCAAATACGATTATTTCTTTCTCATCTATACTTTGATTTTCCTCTAATATTACTTCTTTTTCGATTTGACTATCATACACAATTTTTTCGAAAAGGTAGTTTGACGCTGGGGCTAAAGGCTCATTATTTGTAGAATCTCTAGCGATGAATTTACCAAGTTTGTGTGCCTCTATATCCCCTCTTGGCTTACCATGCTCATCATATAAAATATCATCATATACATTTAGTGTATCATTAGAATAACTTTGGACAAACTCATACCCAACGCTTACAAGCAAGTTTTTATGCAATTCTTCTTTGAAAATGTTTTTTAAAGATTCAAAGGCTTTTTTGGGAGAATTATTAAAATTCCTTTTATCAAGGCTATTTAAAAGTCTAAGCAAAAAGGGAAGTGGGATTTGATTAGCCCTAGCAAAGTCAAGGGCTAGAGATTTAAAATCTTTGTCTAATGCTTTTGTATAGTCTTTTGTGCCAATCTCTTGTAATTCTTTAGTAATAATTTTATTGTTTTTAGAATCAAAAACCTTGGTTTCATAACGAATCGATTCTTTTGGGATTGTATTTTTATCAAAACTTTGGGCTATGCTTTGTACCAAAGTCTCTTGATTGATGTTTTTATACACTAAGGTTGATTTTTGATTAATCGTGTGCCATAACTCTTTAAACTCCTGTGCTAGATTTGGCTTTATCTTTACTCTCTCTTTGGGGAGGTTCGCATTTTGCACTTGTTCTTTTGTGGTATTAATGACTTTGAAAGATTCTAAAACGCATTCAAATTTATCTTTTAAAAGATTTTTTAGATTCTCATTATCTTTGATAGCTTCATAAATAGGGGCTATGATTTTATAGATATTGCTATTTTCATCAAATTCTACTAGATTTAAATCCTCTAAGGCAATTAAGAATCTACTAGCCTCTCTAGCATTAAGCCCTAGACTTTCTAGCTTTTCTTGATTAATAAATACCGAATCTAGCACAAAGCTAGAATCCATTATCTCTTTTTGTAAGCCTTCGATAAAGCCTCTTTCTTCACTGCTTACAAGCATATCAAGGCGATTAATGTCAAAAAACTCATTTTCATTGTTTCCCAAAAACCTCTGCGTGATTCTTTTACCCTCATTATTCACGCAAATTCTAAGCCCTCGCCCTACCTGCTGATGTCTGCTTGTATCGCTGCTAGAGTTTGCAAGTTTAGTGAGAGTAAAGATATTTGGATTATCCCAACCCTCTTGCAAAGCCCATACACTAAAGATAAAACGCAAAGAGGTATCAAAGGAAAGGAGCTTTTCTTTATCTTGCAAAATGAGTTTTATATCATTTGCTTCTAGGTTTTCTTTATTGCTCTCTTTTTTCTTATTGGCAAGATTGCTATCGCCACTAAAATAGCCTTGATGCACCTTTAATCTTCCCTCACTATCAAAGTCTTTTTCTAAATATTCCCTATATTTGCTATCTAAATTCGATTCTAAGGCTTCTTTGCGTTTTAGCTTATAAAGCCTCTCAAATTCATCTTTGATAAATGGATTTTCTCCTCTAAAGTCCTTAATCTCTGGGATAAAAAAGAGACTTAAGGCTTTGATATTTTTTTTAAACAAACGCTCCTCTTTTTCAAAATGCAAATTAATAGCTTTAGCTAAAAGACTTGTAATCTCCTCATTGCTTAGTTTATAGGACTTTTTCTTTTCTATCACTGTGCCATTGCTTAAGTAAGCTTTGTCTTTATTAATATTTATTAGACTAATGTCTTGAAAACTAGAATCTAACGCACCTAAATTGTTGTTTTGCAAAATTGTTGTGTGTTTTTCTATGCCGTCTTTAAAGAAAGAAAAAGTTGCGGATTTTGGTTTGCTTGTGTTTGTGGCAATCAAGAAAGGAGTGGTATTATCTTGGATTAACGTATGCACACAAATTTGCTTCACAAGATATGACCTAAAAGCACAAATAGAATCAAGACAATATGCAACATTGCTTAACTCATACTCTTTTTCTTTAGGGAAGGTCGCACCAAAACGAAAATACAAGGAATTGAGTTTTGAAAAATATTTATTAAAAGCCTCACCTTTAAGCAAATGCGGCTCATCTATGATAGAAATGGGTTTTAGGGCGGCGATATTTTCAAAGATACTTTGTGTATTAAAAAGGCTTTCGTTATTTTTGTTTAGCAAATTTTGCGTTTTATCAATGGCACTGTTAGTGAGGATAAGCACACTTAATTCATCTTCATTTTTAATGTAGTGATTGATAATGAGAGATTGAGATTTGCTATCTGTATAGGCATAGGCTTTTAGATGTTTTTTATACTCACTATAAAAATAGTCTTTTGTGAGAGTGATATTTTGCTTAACAGATTCTAAAATCGCTTTTCTTGGGACAAAAATGATAAATTTATTTTGCTTGAATTGCTTATTGAGTTCAAAAATGAGATTAAGATAGGTAAAAGTTTTGCCCGTGCCTGTCTCCATTAGAATATCTAAATGCAATTTATCATTGATACTCTGTATTGGTAAGCTTGTGTTTTTATAAAATTCTTGCAAACACTCTTTTAAATTATCTTGTTTTTTAAAGTCAAAATTTTGCAAAATTTTGAGTATGTTTTCTATACATTCTTGCTGATAGTCTTGCTTTTCAAAAATCATCTTTGCTCCGTTTATGTGATAGCTACATAATCTATACCATTCTTTTGCTTAATAATAAGTAATATCGCCATTCCCCCATCCATAGTATTATTTCCTTTTGTTTTTTTAGAACTTCCTGCCGTCCTCTAGCACTTTAGATTCTCCATTAGAATCAACTAAATATTATAACATAGGATAAATTTGCTATTTATTTTTATACTCATTTAAATGTAACAATTATGGTATATAAGTGATGATTTTGTATTCCACATCATTTTCCTCTAAAAATTTCTTTACGCCATAGTCAAGATTCTCACAGCTTGTTATGAAAACCCGCCTTACATTCTTTTTAGCAAATATTTTTTGGTTTTTTTCTACATACGCCGCACAATCGCCCATAAAGATTCGTAAATGCTCCTGCTTTACCTGTTTATACTCCCAATTTTTACATTGAATCAAAAGTGCCTCACTCCCCTTATATGCTACTAAATCAATGCCACCATCAGCCTTGCCTTTTATGAATCCTTGTGGATAGACCTTATAGCCTTGTTTTTTATAATGTCTTAGAATCTGCAGTTCGTATTTATCGCCTTTTTCTTTATTTTTTAAAGAAAATGTATTATGTGTGTTGGCTTGAATCTTGCTTTGCGTGGTAGTGTGTGAAGTGGTATCAGAATCTCTGTAATCCTCATAATCACTGCTCCTAGACTTCTTACGAAATAAAAGTAAAGGCAATAAAGCAGCGAAAAATAAACAAAATAGCAAAAATTCCATTGAGATTTCCCTTACATTGAGACTAATTTCATTTTTTTATGATTATAAACTTCTATGTTTTCAAGCTTGATTGTAATTATATCTTGAGTGTTAAGGCACAAAATTATAGCAAAACTACAATACATGCTGTACATTATCCTCTGAAATCTTACCTTTTAAAATACAATATTTATAAGCCTTAGACTATCGGTTAAACCTCCATACCAAGATGCCTCCCACCAAAAACCCAAGAAATGCCATTAAATATCCATAATCGGTATCTGGTGCAAAAAAGAAAAAAGTGCCAATAAGGACTATAAAACCAATAATGCCTAGAAACCAATTTCTTGTCTTATTCAATATGACCAAAAACATCAAAAAGGCAGCAGCACCTCCTTTTAAAAACACTGTTATCATTCTATCTATTGTTCCTACTTCTTCCCAGCCTCCCTCATAGTTTCTATAAAGTGTCCAATTAGAATGGCTACCACGATTATAGCTAGGAGAGCTACCGCGATTGTTGCTAGGAGAGTTATTGGCGATAGTATGCACATATTTGTTTCTCTCTTGGTATTGGTCAAGCGATTCTTTTGCATAGGGCAATAAGAAAACATCATTACGACTAGAAAAATGATATGCCATATCATTTGTGTTTTATCTCATATCATAGGCAAATGCAGGCATATATAATAGAAATACTGTTACCAAAAATAGCCATTTAGCTAAAAAATACTCAAAAAATCTTTTCATTTCTTTATTATATCTAATTCAATATTCAAACAATCGAATTATCACATCGATATCGTATATTACTAATTTTATCGATTATCAGAATCTTTTGTATTACTTAATACTACTTTTTATACCACAA
Organism: uncultured Helicobacter sp.; assembly: GCA_949299115.1. Classification (GTDB taxonomy): domain Bacteria; phylum Campylobacterota; class Campylobacteria; order Campylobacterales; family Helicobacteraceae; genus Helicobacter_A. Next base: position 23,375 of record CASFZH010000027.1, read on the forward strand.
CACACTAAAGCCAAAAACCATGAAAGGCTGCTCTCAAATGCAAGTCCTACATTTTCTTGCAAAAAATCAGCTTGATATCCAAACTCTGCATGAGTAAGAGATAGGTGCATTAAAATCAAAAGTATCGTAAGTATAAAGCTGTGAGCGGTTTTCATTCGCATCGAAAAATCGCTGCCAGATTCATTGCGAAATCCATCGACATTGACTACACCGGGTTTATCTCTAAAAGCTGACACAATCTTAAAACGCCTCTTTATCAAAGAGTACATAGACATTAAGACACTTTTTATTTTATTCTTGTATGTATGCTATAACTATCGTATGCCTTCTGTGCACTAACGCAAGTTAGCTCCCCAAACTTATCTTTCCTCGTATTGCCTACGACTTCTAGCTGCTCGGGCTTACTTTGGAAAAAAGCTTTTTAGCTTCTTCTCATAGTCTGTGCCAAGCTCACTCTCACAAAGCTCTTGCCATACACACTCGAGGTAAAAACCCTCTTTTGGGCTAAATCTCATCACAAGCGGCTTTGAGAATCTTGTATAAGGATACTATCATGTTCAAACACTCTTTTGGTTTTTATCAATACCACTTGTAGATTCTACAAAGAAAGGCATAGGCGAATTGATTATAAAGAAATATCGCCTTTGCTTTTTTATCAACAATGTACTTCTTTGCTCCCCTCAATATCCCAAAAATCTTTTTTCCATCGCTATATAAATAGGTCAAAAATTTCTGACAAAAATACCACTCTTTCATAATTTTCATAGTTTGTCATCTAAGTTTTTCTTGTCGCATAGAATCTGCAAAAACAAAGGGCTGTAGCATAATTAACATAACTGCTAACTTACAAAATCTATTCATAAAAATCCTTTGAATAGCTCATAAAGCAAAGAATGCTCTAAGATTTTTTATGAAAAATACACTCATGTATTGCAAAAATCCTTTACACAATTACTCATATATTTCATTAAGCACAATATCAAACATTTTTTGCGTTATTCTTTGCTTAAGTGCTGCATCATCAGTAAAATGCTTATAAAAGTCAAAATTTACGTCTATAATTTCTTGCATTTTTTCTTGTAAAAGTGCTTCAAATTCTATGCGTAAATTTTGCCTATCAGAATGTTTAGAGGATTTAACAAATTTTTCATCTTTTAGCACATCCTCTTTGATATTTTGCAATGTCCTTACTATTTTATCCCCCTCATTCCATTCTACATTGCCATATTTTTCATTAAATTCTTTGATGATTTCTGAAAGCTCTTGCAACTCCGCTCCTTGTATCTTGCTAGAACCATCAGCGCTTGAAGGCATAAGCTTACCATCGCCTTTTAATCTTATATCTTCACTTTTTATAAGTTGTACACGGTAGCTATCAAAGCTTACATTATCTAAAATCCCTTTTGCCAAATCCTCTGACCTCGGGGGAGCAATCTTTGCTATAAGCTTTTTAAGTAAGATAGAGTGTTTTTCTAAATTTACATCTTCATAAGGTAAAATCTGTGCTAAAAATGCATAGTTATTTAAATAATTTTTTATCTTGCTGTAAAATTCTGCTTTTATATCTTCATTTTGTTTATTGAATCGCTCCACTATTTTATCTAGCTGTGCGTGGATACTATTTTCTTTTTCCTCTTTTAAAATAGATTCTACAAAGGCATCTACCTCATCTTGCGTATAAATTTCATATCCCAAAAGATTGCTTTTAAGTTCAAAAATCTTTTCAGGGTCGCTTCTTTGTCCTAAATAAGTTTGCTTATAAAATGTGCTAAAAGACTCGGCTATTTCCTCGTGTGAATTTACAAAATCTAGCACACAAGTATCATCTTTGTCTTTACATATCCTATTTAGACGCGATAGAGTTTGCACCGCACTTACTCCACTCAGTTTTTTATCCACATACATCGTATGCAAAAATGGCTCATCAAATCCAGTTTGATACTTCTCTGCCACGATTAAAAACTTATACTTATCCTTTTTAAATTCCTCTTTTAAGGCACTCTCACTAAATCCATTTAAAACACTTTCACCATAAATTTCACCATCAAGATTTAATTCACCAGAAAATGCTACAATGGCTTCAAATTGTGGATAATGATCTTTTAAATATTCTCTAAAAGCAAAGTAATAACAAATAGCACTCTTTCTACTTTTGGTTACCACCATAGCCTTTGCCTTAGCCCCTATTTTTTTATAACTATGGGTAAAAAAATGCTCAATCATAATTTCGGCTTTTTTAGCAATGGAATCTTTATGATTTTCCACATAGGCTTTTAGTTTGGCATTTGCTTTCTTTTTATCATAGCGAGGGTCATCATCTTTTATGGACGAGAGGATTTTATAATAACTCTTATAAGTTGTATAGCCCTTTAATACATCAAGGATAAATCCCTCTTCAATAGCTTGTTTCATGGAATAGAGATGAAAGGGGATAAATTTGACTTCCCCATTTACTTTACAAGGCATTCCAAACATTTCTAGCGTTTTTGGCTTAGGTGTAGCAGTAAAGGCAAAGTATGAAGCATTTTTCTGCAATTTTTTATTTTTTATAATCTCTATGATTTTTTCGTCTAATTCTTCTCTTGCTTCTTCCTCTTCATCAAGGCTTTTATCTCTGATAGCCTCGCCCATTTTTTGTGCGTTTATGCCACTTTGGCTAGAGTGTGCTTCATCTATGATGATAGCAAAGGTCTTGCTTTTCAAGCTAGTGATTTCATCTAAGATATAAGGAAATTTTTGAATAGTTGTGATGATGATTTTCTTGCCCTCTTCTAGTGCCTCTCTTAGTTGTCTGCTACCTTGCGTGATAGCCTCTACTACTCCGCTAACCCCCTCAAAACCCTTAACATTATCCCTGATTTGAGAATCTAGCACCTTTCTATCTGTAACGACAATCACGCTATCAAAGATAGGTGTATTAAGAGATTCTTCCCTTTCGCTTCGCTCAAGGTCAGAATGACAGGGTGGAAAATCCTTAGAATGACGGGAGGGGTGGGATTCTTCGGCTAACGCCTCAGAATGACTTACTGTTTTGTCATATTGAGAGCATTCTCCCTTGTCATGTTGAGCGAATGCGAAACATCTAGATTCTTTGTCTTGAGATTCTATGTTTTTAGATTCTTCGCTACGCTCAGAATGACGGGAGGGCGTCATGTTGAGCGTTAGTGAAATATCTCCGTCATTCTGAGGGATTGAAACAACTGAAGAATCTATATTATTGTTTTGAGACATATCTAAAACATCTCTATGCAAACTTGCAAGATTATGAGCAAGCCAAGAGATAGAATTACTCTTGCCACTTCCTGCACTATGTTGAATGAGATACCTTCTTCCTACACCATTAGCCTTTGCGTCCTCTAAAAGCTTTTCTACCACATCAAATTGATGATAACGTGGGAAAATAATAGAATCAGAATCTTTCACAAGTCTTACAAAGTCAAAGACAAGCGTAAGCAAAGTATCTTTTTTCAGTATCCTCTCCCAAAAATAAGCACTCTTTAGCCCCTCACTTGCAGGATTTCCCGCACCACTTTGCAAACCTATATCCCCTCTGCCATTATTTAGCCCACGATTAAAAGGTAAAAATCTTGTTTTGTCCCTCTCTAGTTTTGTACTCATATAGACTAAATCACAATCTAGCGCAAAATGCACAATACAATTTCTCAAAAGCCTCTCTTTTGGGTCTCTATCTTTTTTATACTGCGCTATTGCATCATAGACATTCTGCCCTGTGAGTTGGTTTTTAAGCTCAATGCTTACAAGCGGCACACCATTTAAGAAAACTACCATATCAATAGAGTTTGTATTATCCTTGCTATAATAAAGTTGGCGAATGATTGAGAGGGTATTTTTATGATAGTTTTTCACACTATCGCTATTAATGCCTTCTTTGCCAATTTTCAAAGCAATGTGCTTAAGAATCTCACTTTTATAATTTTCCCCTAATCGCTTTTTAAGCTCATCTAATGCCTTACTTTGCGTAGATTCTAAAAAGCTTATAAGTAATTCTGCATCAAAACATAAATCTTTATCATAGTCTTTGCTTTCTCTTTTTATATAGCCATTATGCTCTAGCAAATAAGATTCTATGAAGCTTTCTAGGTCTTTTTCTTTATAATTACTCATTACCATTTCCTTGATTATTTTTCATCCAAATTTTTACACTCCTATAATCATAAAATAAGATTTGTTTTTGTTTATCTAAGTTATTATTTTTTTCAATAAAACCTGATAACTCTTGTTGCCCTTTGTTTAAATTAGACACTCCAAAATATACATTTTCAATTTTGCTTTTCAAAATAGCTTCTTGTATGTGTTCATCATTTGATTTTAATATCGTCCCAAAAACAACCAAATCCCCACCTATAGCACACAAGCTTTTATAACAATGATTCAAATAAGCGTTGTGAAGAATTTTAGTTTTTTTCTGCTCTGATGTCCCTTCTGATACAAAAATTGGATACCTATTATTATTTAGTTCTTCCTTAATTTGTTCTTTCAAAGGTTTTCCTGTTTTTGAATATGTCTTTTTGATTATTTCATTGCCACTATCAAAAATATGCAATGCTCCATGCAGATAGAAACAAGTATTGCTATGAGAATTATTGTTAAACACTATTTGGCTTCCATCATCACTATTGCAAAAACCATCGGTAAATACCTTTATGCCATTTTAAATTTGTTGATTTTCCATTTTTTCTCTTAATTTTTCCATAGACCAATACAGCAATAGGTCATAATTGAGTGAATATATATTGTTATAATCTTTTATAAAATTTATAGTTGAATTAAATTTATCATCAGAAATTTCTGTTATTTTTTCTGGGTGGTTATTTGTAACAATATCTACTAAAAATTGCTTTAATTTTTTAGAATCTTCTAATAATTGCTTACATAGTTCTTCATCCTGCGTATAAATTTCTATAACTTTAGAAGTATTTTCTAAAGTTTTAACAACTTGTTCAAAATCACTAGTATTGTTATCTTGAAATATTTGGTGGATTTTTGAATTTTCTGTTATAATTTGCTTATCAATAGTGCTTTGCAATAAACTTGTAAAAGAGAAACGATTCCTATCGTAAGCCATACTAAAACCATTCCCCAAAAGAAGATGTCTTTTTTGAGCTTGACCTATTTTTTGCAAAACTTCATCATAAGTTAATAATTTGTTATTCATTTTTCTCCTTTTTATAGATTTATCCTACCACATACAGCTTGGTTTATAAGGACGCTTTTGTATTCTTTGATAAGCTCTATTTGCTTTTTAATCTTTCCTATTATACTATCTATTTTAGATATTTCAGAATCTAAAAATTGTGTGATTTGTTTTTGTTCTTGTAGGGGTGGAAAAGGTATGATAAAATTTTTAATATCCTCTTGTGAAATTTGTCCAATTCCATTTGAAACGGAAAAGCTAGCGATAGATTTTCTCAGCATATTTGTTTGAAAAATCCAATAAAAATAATCATTAAATTGACTTTTGATAATTGCTGTAAAAGCTCCAAAAGAAAAATATCCATCTTGAATTTTTGCTGTTTTTCCTAAAAGATTTTCACTACCATTTCTAACACACATTAATAAATCACCAATAGAAGCAATTTGTTTTTTTTCAATTTGTTCAGATTTTATATAAATTAAATCTTGATAGTCTATTTTTCCATTTTGGATATTGTTGGCACGTAAAAGTGGATATCCTTTATCAGAATTTTCAACAATATCATCTGGGGTATAAACCAATCCTATATTTGTAAGGGCTACATATTTAAGTTTTAAAATCTCCCAATGTGTTGGGATTGCTCCTAAATGCTCTATGCCACTATCTTTGAAATTTACATTTTTATTAAGCCCCTTGCTAATGCATTCATTGATAAGGGCTTGTTTTTTCTCATTTAAAAGGGTGATGAGCCTTTGCTTTTTATCCACAAAGCTTTCTATTTGTTTGCATTTAGAATCTAAAAAATCCGCAATTGCTTTTTGCTCCTCTATGGGTGGCAACGGGATTTTAATATTTGAAAATTCACTTTTATTAAGAATTGGCAAAGTGTTATATCCGCAAAAATACCTTTCTGCAAAGGGCATTGTTGTTAATAGTTGATAAAAAATAAAATCTGTTAGTGCTAACTCAATATCAGGAATCACTGCATTGATTTGTTGATTGGTAACAACTTCTTTAAGATTAATTGCTACTTTTCCAATAGAGGCTATACAGGTTACTAAAATAGAGTTTTTAGGAATTACAAGTGAGTTAAAATTTTGTATCCCATTTTGTGATAATTTCCTAAGTGATGATGAAATATACTTTTTGTCTAAATCACAATCAGTTGGTGTAACAAAAAGGATACTATTGCCCCATTCAGAATCTAAAGCGGGTGTTTTTCCTGTAATAATTTCAGCAATATGCTTAATTTTCACCACCTCCCAATGCTTTGGAATCTCCCCAAGCCATTCTATGCCACTATCTTTGAAAGTCATATTTATCCTTTGTGCTTTCGGATTCTTTTTTAGATTCTGTGTTTTGAGATTCTTCCCTTTCGCTTCGCTCAAGGTCAGAATGACATGGTGGAAAATCCTCAGAATGACATGGGTTGTCATGTTGAGCGAATGCGAAACATCTAGATTCTGTGTTTTGAGTTTCTACATTTTTAGATTCTTTGCTACACTCAGAATGACAGAGCAAATGAGATTCTTCGGGCTTACAGCCCTCAGAATGACGGATGGTATCAGAATGACAGGAATGATAAATTTTAGAATGGTAGGGCTTTGCATTTTTCATCGCATTATCTCGCTTAAAAGATTCTGCACTTCTTTTTCTAGCTCTTTTAATTCGCTATCTATCTCATTTAGGCTTCTTGGCGGTGTGTAAGTGTAAAAATATTTATTAAAAAGTATTTCATAGCCCACACTTGCACTCTCCCACGCTATCCAAGAGTTATTTACATAGGGCTTTACTTCACTCTCATAGTAGCTTTGTATATCTACTTTTAGGGGGATTTTCTCTGTATTGTTTGTCTTATCAGAATCTAGCAAGAGATTTTCCTCAGCTCTCTTAAGCTTCACGCCAAGATAAGCAAAAAATTCCGCCCTATCTTTGAAATCTTTTGGCTTAGATTCTAACTCTTTTAGTTTTTCTAAAATTTTTTCTTTATCTTTTAGGGCGTTAAACTTCTCATCATCTTGTAAAGATTCTATGCTTCTTGGCTTTTCTATGAGGATTTTTGTATAACCAAAGTCGCTATTATCTAGCACTTTGCAATCTTTGCTAGATTCAAAACTCAAGAATAAATCTGTGATTTTTCTTATATGCTCTTGTGTCATCTCATTTTGCTTTTGCCCTAGGGACTTTTTCATCTTAGAAAAATATTTATCATTTGTAGCGTTGATAAGCTGGACTTTGCCTTTTTTATGTTTTGGCTTATTATTTGTGATAATCCATATAAAAGTAGGAATACCTGTGTTGTAAAACATATTTGTAGGCAGTGCTACTATGGCTTCAAGGTAGTCATTTTCTATGATGTGCTTTCTTATGGCTACCATACCGCTATCGGAGTTAAAAAGTGAGCTGCCATTATGCACGCTAGCTATCCTAGAGCCAAGCGGAGTGTCTTTAGTTACTAGCTTCATTTTGCTTAGCATATTGAGTAAAAACATCATTTGCCCATCGCTTTTGCTTGTGATACCTACTTGGAATCGTAAGTCTTGGCAATCCTTTTTCTTATCTATACCTAAATCTTTTTGATCCTTTTCCCAAGATTTACCATAAGGCGGATTTGTTAGCATAAAGTCAAATTTTAAATCACCTAATTTATCATCGCTTAATGTTGAGCCGTATTTGATATTATCTGGATTTTCACCCTTTATTAACATATCAGCTTTACAAATAGCGTAGGTTTCCGGGTTTATCTCTTGTCCATAGAGATGAATGCTTGCTTTTGACTTTATAAGCCCATGCGGGTCTGTGATGAAGTCTTTAGATTCTGTTAGCATACCGCCGCTTCCACAGGCATTATCATAGATAGTATAGATTCCCTCTTTTAACTTTTCTTTCACAGGTAAAAATACAAGATGAGTCATAAGCTCGATAATCTCTCTGGGGGTGAAGTGTTCTCCTGCCTCTTCGTTGTTTTCTTCATTAAATTTTCTTATAAGCTCTTCAAAGACATAGCCCATACCAAGATTGCTTAAGCCTTTGTGGATTACATTGCCTCTATCATCTAAAATAGGATTAATGGATAGATTTATTTTAGAGGAGCAGAATTTCTCAATCACACCATAGAGTATATTTGCCTCATCAAGTGTATCAAGTTGATTTTTAAATTTAAATTTTGCGATGATGTCTTTTATATTTTCACTGAAACTATCTAGGTAATTTTCAAAATTTATTCTGATGTTTGCGGGATCATTTAGCAGTGTCTCAAGAGTGAAATTTGAGTAGTTGTAAAACTTCATTTTGCTTCCTTGCTTACCACATAATAAAGGTTCTAGATTCTCTATTTTGCCTTTGTAGGTATTGTAGGTTTGTAGCACTCGCTCTTTTGTAGGCTCTAAGATTACATCAATGCGTCTTAGAATAGTCATAGGCAAAATCACATCGCGGTATTTGCCCTTGACATACACATCACGGAGCAAATCATCTGCCACACTCCAAATAAAATTAATAATAGGCTGAAAATTTTTTATTTCCATAGAAATCCCTTAAAAATTTGTCTTGTAGAAATTGCTTTTAATCTCAAATCTAGTGTAAATCTTACCTTAAATTAGCTGATAAATTCTAGTAAATTGGCACAACCCCTATACTCCATGTATTTTTTACAAAAATCTCTCTACGCCATAGTCAAAATTCTCGCAGCTTGTTATAAAGATTCTTCTTACATTCTTTTTGGCTAACATCTCTTGATTTTTTTCTCAATACGCCATGTAATCGCCACAAGAATATACATAATAAATGGTAAGATTCTTAAATGGATAAGATTTGCAACCCGTATATTTTCTTTATTTTTGCATTTGAAAAGTTAAATTAACACACTATCTCATCAATAATTTCTTTTACGCTACTCTTTTTGTATTTTTCAAAGCCTATAAATTCCCCCACATTTTTATTATAATAAAAAAGATAAGTTTGAATCTTTTTACCTCGATATAAAAACTCCTTGTCTTTAAATATATCCTCAAAGCCTTTTATTTTATCTCTTGGATTTGTCTCTCTTGTAAGCCCTTTTGGGTCTATGAAAAGAATTGTATATTCTCCATTCTCTCTATTTTTAAACCAAAAGATGAAGTCTGGATAAAACTTCCTCTCGCTCTGTGCCTCGCTATCAAAATATGGGATATACAGAGTATCGATATTTTCTACAAGCTTAGAAAAACACCATTCGTATTTCATAAGCCCTTTAGAATCTCTTTGTAAAAACTTCTCTAAATCTTGTAAAAACTCCTTTTCACTCTCCTCATTAATTGCAAAATTTATCTTAGAATCTTTATCGCTTTTATTATAGATAATAAGCGGATTATAATAATGCTCTCTTAGTTTTGCACTGATTGTGTAAGAATCTACAATCCCGCTTTGTTTTTTAGCTTCAGATTCTAAAATGGCTGGGATATATTCCTCTGCTACTCCCTCTTTTTGCAAATCCTCTCTTGTTTTTAAGGCTTTATACACATTGAGAGTTTTTATAATCCCATTTATCTCATTTGCGAAACTTTCTCCCAAAGTGGTTTTAAAGCTTTGATAATGATTGATTTCGTCGCTTAAATCTACAAATTCTTTAAGCTCTTTCTTACTAGCATTTAAGATTCTATGAATATGGCTAAAAGTCTTATTTTTATCAAATTCTTGAAAATCCCCGTATTGGATAATTCTCTCGCTTTTATCGTCTAAAAAATCTTTAATTTCCCTTAGCGTGTCATAGCTACACTCTTTATGTATCACGCATTTGCTAAGAGTTAAGACATCTTCATCAAAGCTTTGCATATATGCCCTTAAGCTCTCTTCTTCTTTTTTACCAATTTTATATCTTCTCTCTTTAGATTCTGTATTTTTATACTTTGGAGCAGGAAGAGGGCTTAAGATGTTTGTCTTTTTAAAGCCTTTTAGTGGATATTGAGTAATGAAGCTTTCAATCTCTTCTAAAATATATTTAATAGCCTCATTATCACTTGCTAGGATAAACAAAGTCTCTAGCCCACAAGCAAGAGGGCTTAGAATCTGCTTTGTGCTATACTCGTGTATATCACAATATCGCATTCTCTTTCGCACATTAGCAAAAGGCTCGATTCTCACACCCCTACCGATAGTTTGTAAGACATATTTTTTCGCATTTTTGCTGCCAATGTTGATAAAATAGATAAGATTCACGCGGTTGCTATCCCAGCCTTCGCTAAAGACTTTACTTCCAAGCATAATATTAATGCTAGAATCATTATTATTAATGTTTTTAAAATAACTCTTTTGCAAATCCTTAAAGCTCTCTACTCCAAGCTCTAATAAATGCTCTTTCTCCCATTTTTTAGCCTCTGCGATATTAAGTAGCATAAAAGGCTCATTGGCATTCTTGCTTTTAAAAGCTAACTCTTTATCATTTGCTCTAAAGCACTCTAGGTGTGATGGCTCACTCGCATAAAAGATATTTTCTCGCACACTTTTAGAATCTGTATTTTTCACATATTCTAAAAACTCATCGCTTAGATTACTTTTGGCAAAATACAGCTCTTGATTTTTTAGTTTTTCATACAGATTTTTGGCTATCTCTTGTATATCTTTATCTTCTTTTAGAATCTGCAATATCGCTTTAAAATACAGCTTTATCCCAGCATCTTGCGTATTGACCTTATCGGATACGGCGATGATTAAAGGATTATGGTATTGTATATTTGAGATACCAAAGTCCCTAGCCTTACGCAATAACTCCTTTTTACTTTGCTTCATAGCACTAAAAAGTATAAAACCCTCGATGATTCGTATTATCCTTTCACTCTCATCACTCTCTTTACTAAAAGATTTGAGATTGGAATCTAGCACAGCGATATTTTTGCCATATCCATCATTGTTGAATTTTTCTAAATTATAATTAAAGGCACAAGTAAAAAAATCTAGCTCATCGCTAAAAGTCGCTGAAAAATTAAAAATAAAGCCCTTAGAGTAGCCATTATAAGAGTAGCCCTCATACTCCCTAAGCTTATCCCCGCAAGCTATTTCATTGATATAGTATTTTCTAATAGATTCTTTGCTATCTCCCCTATGAGCTTCATCTAGCAAGATATACCAGCCCTCATTATTGCAGTAATTTTTATAATCAAGTCTTTTGGCACTTTTATCTTTGCCCACATTTTGTGCGCAATCTAGCAAATCGCTCCTTGCGATAAAAATAGTAGTCTCTCCAAACAAACCACCCTGTGTTGCACTCTCATATTCTCTAAGCTCTTTGAGGGTGATGAAATCTGTATTGTGATTATTGTATTTTGCTACATTGTCTTTAAATTGTGCTAAAATCGTATCATTTGGAGCAAGTAGCATTATGGGCTTATTTGGAATCTTTTTCTCTCTTATAGCCTTACCCAAGAGTGAGAGTAGCTTTATCATCACTATGCTTTTGCCACTGCCTGTCGCCATCCAAAAGGACGCACGGTTAATCTCCTCTTTTTCTAGCTTACAATCTTTGTATTGTTCTTTATAGATTCTATAAAGCTTTTCGCCTCTAGTTTTTATATAATCAGAATCTTTATAACACATATATAAGTCTAAGGCTATAAGGGCATTTTGCAAACTTGCTATTTGATAATCTTGCAAAGCAATATCCGCACTAAAGCTTTTTAAATCATAGTTTTCATAGCTTTCTTTATATTGCACTCTTTTGTTGTTGCATATTTCACTTAAAAGCAAATGTTTTTTTATACTTGTGTGCTTTGGCATTATCTATCCTTTAGAGCCTTGTAGGTTTTTTCTAGCATTTTTTCATCTTCTAAATCAGCTTTGATTCTTGTTTCTTCTTTTCTCTTTTTATCAAAGATTTCATATCTTTGCCTTACGACTTGCTCCATTTTTTCATTGGAAATGCTACCATTGCCCTTTAATATATCCTTGCCTTGAAAGGTAAGCAAACTATCTACATTTTCTTTCCAAAAATCCATAGTCAAAGTTTTATTGTCTCTTACTCTAAGCTCTGCTGATTCCAAAAAGACATTAACAAGTCTATTTAAATTATCTAACTCATCTTTAGAAAGATAGTTTTGAGCGATGATGATATCGCCCTTTCGCACCTTAGTCCCTTTCCAAGAAGTAAGCCCCATATTTGGCTCGTTAGGATTAGCTCTCTCACAGATAAGTTCAGTCGCAGTTTGTTTAGTAATGACATATAAAAGCTTGTTTTGCGTATTGGCAAAAAATATCTGCGTAGCCTTATCACTAGAATCATAATCCACACACAAAGCAAATAAATCTTTTATCTTTTGATAAAACCTTTTCTCACTAGCTCGTATATCTCGTATTTGCTCTAATAGCTCATCAAAATAATCCGTTCTACCATTTGGATTTTTAAGCCTATCGCTATCGATGATAAAGCCTTTTTGTAGATAGCTCTTTAAGTGTTCATTAGCCCAGATTCTAAACTGCACTCCCCTTTTGCTTCGCACTCTAAAGCCAATGGCTAAAATCATCTCTAAAGAATAAAATTTTACTTTATATTGTTTATTGTCATTTGCAGTATGTAAGTATTCCTTACATACTGAATCCTCTTGTAACTCCCCATCTTTTAGGATATTTTTAATGTGCATAGTTATATTTTCTCTTGAGGTGTCAAAGCAAAGCTTCTTTAGAAAAAGTTTAGCATTCAAATACTGCGTGAGATACACACTCTCACCAAACTCATATAACTCGACTTTAATTTTTTTATCTTGCGTGGTGTAGAGGATTATATTATTATTCATTGTCTAAATACTTACCTTGTAAAATATCTAAAAATAATTTGTTTCTATTTTCTGCATCACATATTAAAGAATTGTAATCCATAAAATTAATGACCACATTGTTTTGCTTATTATATTTATAACAAATTGGAAAGCTGGATTGTGTATATATTTGATTATAATCATCATTAATAAGATCTTTTAAAATTTCGTCACTAAATTTCAAAAAAGCATAAGCCCAAATTCTTATTTTTTTTGCAGAATCTGTTTGATTAATAAGAGAAGCATAATTTTGAAGTTGACGATTTGCTTTTGGAAAGTAGTCCCTATTTGCTTCTGGCCTCTTAAATTCTATCAACAAAATATCATTAATTTTTTCTTTTTCATATGAATTTGAAATAATACTTAATATATCAGGTTTTTCTATATTTTGATGTAACTCTGGGAATATATTTTTAATTTGTATATCGCTAAAAATCTTATCATAACCCATAAACCTATCGTCAAAGAGCCAAACATTATTGGTTTTATAATTTTGCTCATCATCAAATGTATTTTTAGACATAAATAAATTATGAATCTTTTCCTCTATATCCCCTTTTTTAACAGATTCTCTTAATTGCTGAATCAACCTATTTCTATCAAAAACATATTCAGCTAACTCAGCTTGAGTTACTTTACTTAATTTTACTTCATAGTCTTTATCGTTCTTATTATTTTCATTTCTCAAAAATATCTTATCATTTTCAAATTCTTTTTTTGCATTTTTTTGCATTTGTTCTATATTTAATTCATTGCTATTGTCAAAATATGCACCAAGATAAGGAAAGTTTTTAATGGCTTCTTTTCTATTTTCTTTTATAGTTTTATCTATATCAAAACCATTTTCTTTATAAATTTCTTTTAATTGTATATCCAATTCATTATGTATATCTTCCCAACATAAATCGTGAAATTGCAATGTATTTTTTTGTTTAGGGTAAATTAACAATTCATTTCTTTCACTATTTACATTTTCATTAAAATATTTACTTTCTAAAATAAAATATATTTTAAGTTCATTATCCTTGAATAAATTATATTTTTTCTCATTTTCTAAATCGGAGTTTTTAGATACCACTCTCTTATTGGCTGCATAAAATCCTTCGTTATTAAGTTTTTTATCCCCAAAAATATATGATAAAGAAAAATCGTAATTACCAATTTTAAAGGCTTTATTTTTAAATTTAGGAATATCTCTACTATTTATAGTAGCCAACAAATCTCTATTTTTGTAAATTTCTATTGTTATATTTTTTGTCTCCATTTGAAAATATGCTAAAAAATGCTCTTTTATTTGTTCTGCTATTTTCTCAAAATCGATATATTGCTTTGTTTTAGGGTATAACAACTCTATTTGTGTCGTTTCGTTAGTTTCTTTCTCTTTTGGAATTTGTTTTGTTCCTTGAACATCAAATATACACTCAATATTCCTACTTATAACCTTTACTTTTTCAAAATGTTTTAAATAGACGAATCTCCCTATACCCTTACAACCCAATGATTTTTTATAATCGCTGCGATATGTATTAAAAGATTTGAAATTGTCCTCATCAAAACCAACTCCATTATCACTTATTATTATAGAATCTATATGAAGCTTTACTTCTTTCATATCTAATGATACAGCCCTAATATCAACCTTGATATTTGTGGCTTCAGCTTGCATTGCATTGGTTATAGCCTCAAAGATAACATTTTCAATTTTTACATTCTTTAAATCATTCACAACTGCTTGTATATTAACTTTCATATATCATCTCTCCCACCAAATAAGCTTTGTTAGCTTTGGATATTTGCATAAATCTACATTATCACTAGAAACTCTATCGCCATTGTCAAATTCTACGCATTCTATGCCTTTAGAATCTAAAAAGAGTCTTTGTATCTTTAGCCCTAAAATATTTGCCATAGTATGCAGTATATCAAAGTCTTTTCTGTATCCACTCATATCTAAGCTTATAGCCTCTCCTTTTTTGAGTCCTTTTATGAGTTTGCGGGATTTGCGGTAGTTTATGATTGAATATTTTGTATCCTTAGATTCTTCCCTTTCGCTTTGCTCAAGGTCAGAATGACGGATGGGCAACTCAATATGACGAGAAATTTTGTCAGAATGACTTTCTGTCTTGGTATATTGATGACTTTCTGTTTTGTTATATTGAGAGCCTCCTACTCTATCATATTGAAAGTTTTCTGCCTTGTCATATTGAGCCGTAGGCAAAATATCTTTGTTGCTTTCTCTATCTAATGAGGAATCTAGCACATATTCACAGTTTGCCAAACTTTCCTCATAGCTTTCTAGCTCATAATACCTAAAAGCCCCGCCACCTTTAAACTCCACTTCTTTGCTAATCCCACTTACAAAACCACCGATAACCTTTTTCATTCTAGGAATGATGACTTTATAAAAATGCTCTCCCATTTCCACACCTAGCCATTTACGCCCTAGTTTGTGTGCAGTAGCGATTGTTGTGCCAGAGCCTACAAAGAAATCAAGCACTATGCTAGAATCTACGCACTTAAGAGGCATAGATTCCCCCCCCCCCCCCGTAGTAGAGGCAGTGTCATTGTGTCCTATTTTGTCATTCTGAATTTGCGTAGCAAATGAAGAATCTTTTATAGATTCTGTAACAGATTCTTCGTTCGCAATAACAAGGGATTCTTCGCTTTCGCTTTGCTCAAGGTCAGAATGACGATAGACAGAGTCAGAATGACGATTCTCGTCATGTTGAGGGTGTAAGCCCGAAACATCTTTTTTAGAATCTCTTGTGTTACTTTTAGATTCTTCGCTACTGTGTAGCTCAGAATGACGAGGGGAGAAAGATTCTTCGGTTACCGCTTTAGAATGACAAATGGCAGAAGATTCTTTGCTTATCTTTTGTAGCGATAAAACTATGCTTTTCATATCCTCTAGGCTTATATCTTCCTCTACTAGCTTTAACTCCTGCCATTCTTTGACTTGTGATTCAAAGCCTTTATCATTGATGATAGAATCTAACAAGGTTTGAGATTCTGTGGTGCTAGATTTTAGATCACTAAAGAAACTTCGCTGTTGGCTTGTTTTGCCAAGAAAATCCTGCGGATTTTCTAAAGAAACTGCACTCTGCTTGTTTTCTCGCAATGACGATTGCTGGGCTTGTGTGGTTTTAGATTCTTCGGCTAACGCCTCAGAATGACAAGTATCCGCAATTCTAGTATCTTGCGTTAGAGATTGCTGTGTTTTAGTATCTGCAATGCAAGATACATTCTTTTCGCCGTCCTTTTGGCATTCTAAGGATTGAGATGAAAAAAGTGGGTTATCAAGCGAGGATTGAGGGAGTTTGCTAGACGCAAATGACCGAAAATTCGAGTGTAGATTCCCGCTTTTATCGCTCAATACTGAATGCCCCTCCAAAGACGAATTTTTCAAGATAACATCAAGGCTAAAGACATACTCCACTTTCTTAGCAAACTTTGGCTTACACCAAATAGCTTTTAGCTCATCTTCAAAATCCGCTATGTAATCAATAATGCTAAAGGCTACTTTTTTAAGAGTATTTAACTCTTCAATTTTCTCTTGCTTCCACTGCGTAATATCATCTAGCACATAGTTACATAGCCATAGATTAAACTGCTCTTGTAAAAAGGCTCTTGCGTTTTTATGGATAAAGAAGTCGATTTCATTTTGCCTTTTATAAGAGCTTAGAATCTTTTTTATTTCTTCTTCTTGTAGCTGTATTTTCTTATCTTTTAGGGATTTGATAAATTCATCACTTAAATCACTGCTATTTTGTTTAAAAACATTAGGGAGCTCTTTTAGGCTTTCTTTATCATTTAGCACATAGATTCTTATATTTTCCTCTATTGCAAATTTAAAAATAGCCTTGTTTTTAGCATTATCGGCATTTGGGATAAAATAGCTTGTGTCAAAGATGAAGGTATATTTGGAATCTTGGCTTGTAATCTCTGCATCATGGTAGAGCGTGTCGGATTTGACATAGTAGAGATTCTGGGTTTTATAAAAAAGGCTTGTGTCTTTTGAATTAGTATAGACTTTAGCATAGATGTTTTTATGCATCGGCGTATCGTAGAAAAAGGGTGTGCCTGTCTCGTTGAGATAGCTTGAAAAGAAATTATAGAGCTTGGTGTAGATATTGTGATTTAGCTCCTCTTTTTCTAAGAGGGTTTTGATATGCTGAAAATACTTTGATTTCATTTGCAATAAATTGATAAAGCCACTCTTTTTGAGGGCTTCCTTTGATAGTGAATCTTGTGAGCCCGAATCCTGTGAGCCTAAATCTTGCGAGAACAAATCTTTTGCATCTTGTATCTGCACACCAAGATAGCTATTTTCTAGCTGTGATAAAAAGGCTTGTTTGTAGTCCATATCCTTACTTCCTTAATAGTTTTGCTTATATTATTTGTTTTTGCCTATGTAATTTTTACATTTTTTAGCTTTTTTTGTGCTTTTTTTGCTAGATTCTAGATTCTGTAAATACGTCATATTGAGCGTAGCGAAATATCTAAGGATTCTAGAATCTCTAAAGAGTCTTCATATAGTCATTGCAAACTTTGCTATGTAAAGTTTAGAATCTCATTTCACTTTCTCCCATTCTCTAGCACTTTAGAATCTTCATTAGAATCAACTAAATATTATAACATAGGATAAATTTGCTATTTATTTTTATACTCATTTAAATGTAGCAATTATGATATATAAGTGATGATTTTGTATTCCACATCGTTTTCCTCTAAAAATTTCTTTACGCCATAGTCGAGATTCTCACAGCTTGTTATAAAGATTATTCTTGCATTCTTTTTAGCAAAATCTTGCGGTTTTTTTCTAAATACGCTGCACAATCGCCCGAAGAATGTATAAATGGCAGGGGATTTGCAAACACCTTTGTTTTATCTGTGTATTTTTTCAGTTTAAAATTATGATTTAATTCTCTTTAAAATCTCACTAGCCAATATACTAGCACGTTTATTCAAGAATCTATCATAATCATTTTCTAATACACCAAAGTCTTTTAAGTCGATATAATGCGTTTTTAAGCTCTGTTCTAACTCTGGATTATCTTTAAGAAAATCTTTGATATAAATGCTTGGAGCTTTGTCCTTTATGACTCTTTTGTTTATATAATCATCAACCAAAGTAATATTAGCCAAGCAATTTATCTCATCTTCATCATATTTGTTCAACTTTTTTAAATATGCCTTTGGAAAAAAGTGATGATAGTTTTTGGAACTTGCAATATTTAGCCAAGAATTATCAAGCCTCACAGATGAATTATCATTAAATTTTTTAGGCTCTTTATAAGCAAGAAT
The DNA here is from genome assembly GCA_949299115.1 of uncultured Helicobacter sp. Lineage (GTDB taxonomy): Bacteria > Campylobacterota > Campylobacteria > Campylobacterales > Helicobacteraceae > Helicobacter_A. The sequence goes on from CASFZH010000027.1 coordinate 41,618, forward strand.
GCATAATACTGCCTTATACCAAGCACTAGAAGTTGAAAATCCATATTTAAGCCACTTTTCATAATATTTCTTAGTTTCATCACAAGCAATCTCTTTTTTAAAATCTATTTTTTCGTTTTTGCAAATTTTTTCTACAAGTTTTATATCTTCGTTAAGCTTTGATTCTGTGCTTGAGGAAAATCTTTCTCCAAAAGCTGCCCTAAAAAAATATATGTGCAAATTCTCAAGTTGCTTTTTTGTTGGTGGTTTTTTATCGTTAATATAATAAAAATATGCAAAAGGAATAATAAGAGCATAATATGGTAAAAGCTTTGAAGCAGGGATCTTTAAAGAATCTCTAATCTTGTCAATGGAAAGCTTTAGACATTCTACAACACAATCCCAATTTTTTGTAAAAGTATGTTTATCTATTGATAAAATTGCCTCTCTTTTTGCACTCCTTTCTAAAATCAATGCCATAAGTTGCAAAATAATATTTTTATTTTCTGCGATAGACTCATATCCACTGCGTTCCAAGTCTTTAATAAGAATATCAAATTTTTCTTCTAAGTCAAAACCCTCTTGCTCTTTTGTTGCTTCAGTATATATCTTTGCATTCACAATTTCAAAAAGCGTAAGCTCTTTGCCACTTGTGTTGATTCTTGTAAAAATATCAGCTATCTTATCTAAAGACTGGTTTTCAATCTCTATAGTGGAAAATTCATAGCTTTCTATTCGTTTCTTTAACGCATTAGCTTGATTGGCAATGTCTCTACCAAATTCATCGCTAATTTCCAAAATATCCCTATTCATCAAATCATAAAAACTAATACTGTTTTGCGGCTTATCGCATACACAAATTTCATCATCGCTTTCTATATCTTTATCCAAGTCTATAAATATTTCTTTGTAGTCATTTTTATCTATTTTTAATCCTTTAATGACTAGATATAAAGATGTGATTCTTTGTTGTCCATCAAGTATATAATAAACAAAATCGCCTTCTTTAATCTCTTTTAAAATTTCTCCACCGAGCTTTTTAAGCGATTTTAATCGCTCTTTAGTTTTCCACAAAATAAAGCTTCCAATAGGATAACCTTTAAGTAAGCTTTCAACCAATTTTGCACTTTTATTCTTATCCCAAACAAAATCTCTTTGAAATTTTGGAATCTGATAGATGCCATTTTCAATATTTCTTATGATATCATCATATCTTCTACTAATGGGTTTTGGTTGTTGCATAATATCCCCCTTATAAGATTAATACAATTAAAGGTTTTACTTTCTCCCGTCCTCTAGCACCTTAGATTCTCCATTAGAATCTATTTCAAGCACGACATAAGGTAAGCCTTGCTTGTTTAGCTCTTGCATAAAAGGATCTGGGTCGTTTTGCTCCATATTCCACACACCCGCACCTTGCGTTGTCTTGTCGCGACTTTTGAGGGAGTCATCACACTCAGCTTGGTCATTTAGGCTTACTAAACTCACTTCGCCTCGTGCTTGACAACCATCAAAATTCATCGACAATCCTGCCGCATTACCACTTTGAGAATATTCATTTGTTCGTGCTAGATTCTGTAATTCAGTTGCATTGTCTATCCCTTGATACTCCCCACCTTGAGGCATATCAGCATTGAGAGCTAATCGCTCTTGCGTGTAGCTAGATTCTGCAATTCTAGTATCTTGTGTAAGAGATTGCTGTATTTTAGAATCCACACCTTGTTGGCATTCTAAGATTTTAGATGAGAAATCGTTGTTATCAAGCGAGGGGTACAGGGAGTTACCTTGAGGGTAATGACCAAGCCCCGAGCGTAGATTCAACGATTTATCGCTAAAAGCTGAATGCCCCCCCAAAGACGAATTTTTAGACGCACCTACGCCCCACTTACCCTCACATATCAACTTCGCTCCTATCATCGCTGGCACTCCTGTGGTATAGCTCACACCTTGTGCATTTACCTCTTTATAGCAAGCCTCGTGTTCGCAAATATTATAAATATAAATCGTGCGTTCTTTGCCATCTTTCACGCCCTTTATGTAGCAGCCTATGTGTGTTTGTCCTTTGGTGCGGGGTGCTAAGGAGGCTGGGTCTGGTAAAAGTGTCTTTAGCACTTGGATAGGTACGATTTTTTGTCCGTTATGCTCTACCTCATCAACACGCAAAAGCCCGACATTTTCTAGGCATTTCATATGCGTTAAATAACTCTCGCCAAAGGTCATAAAAAAGCGAATTCGCTTCAAGCCCTTGATATTGCGGATTAGGGATTCTAGCTCCTCGTGATATAAAAGATAGCTATTTTTCACGCCAACTTCAGGATACTCCCATTCTTTCATGAGGGCAAGAGGTGCGACATCTCGCCACTGCCCACCTACATAGTGCGTTGTCTTGTCGCGACTTTTGAGGGAGTCAGCACACTCAGCTTGGTCATTACCCTCAAGGTAACTCCCTTCGCCTCGTGCTTGACAACCCTCAAAATTCATCGACAATCCTGCCGCACCACCTTTATCATCTGCTTTTACTAGTCTTGCTAATCTCTCTCTTTCTTTTTGTGCGACTTCCGCTTCCCAATGCTTTTCCTCTCGCTCAAATTTGCGATAAATTGCGTCCTTTTTTAAGTCTTGATTTAATGCCAATTTATCATCTTTTGTCCAAAATCTTGCCTTAGAACTAACTTCTCTCAAATTAATCTCTGGATTAAAATTCGTAGCAAAGGCATAGCCGTGATCGCCTGCATTACAATCCAAAATATCGATAGTATGTATCTCATCAAAATAATGTTTTTGCGCATAGGCACAAAAGACATTCGTAACTCCCGGGTCAAATCCGCTGCCCAAAAGGGCAAAAATCCCTGCTTGTTTATAGCGTGTATCATACGCCCACTGCTCTTTATACTCAAAGTGTGCAGAATCTGGATGCTCGTAATTTGCGGTATCAAGATAATGTGTCTTTGTCCTTAGGCAAGCCTGCATAATACTTAAATCCTGATAAGGCAAAGCCACATTCACCACCAAAAAGGGCTTATACTTTTCTATCAACGCCACGATTTCATCGACATTATCCGCATCAACACTATCTATTTCTATCTCGCCTAGCCCCTTAGCACGGATAGAATCTGCTATCGCCGCACACTTAGCGATATTACGCGAAGCCAAAACAATGCGTGAAAACACCTCTTTATTCATAGCCATTTTGTGTGCTACCACACCGCCAACGCCACCAGCACCGATTTGCAAAACACAAGCCATAAAGCCTCCTCATAACTATAATCAACTAAGTAGAATCTACATAGCGGGTATTATAGCAAGGTTTTGCTAAGTTTGCTGATAATCCTTGATGCCTCTGTATATGGATTATGCTAAGATATGGGTTTTAGA
>CASFZH010000028.1 GCA_949299115.1 uncultured Helicobacter sp.
CCCTTATGCAAAAGAGAATATAATAAAAGAATTTAATGGGGCAAATTATGCTTTTTTAGCCTATAAATATAATCTTAGTGAAAGGGCAGTCAGAGAGATAGTAAAGAGGGCTAGAGGTAGGGTAGTTTGCAGTAAATGTAGCCTTTTGTCTTAGATAAAAATGCAGCCTTGTCTATACATCTTTACGATTAGACAAGAGAATAAATGTAGCCTTGTCTCATCATTCTTACGATTAGACAAGAGAAAAAATTCAGCCTTGTCTCATCATTTGTTTAATTGTGTGATTTTTAAGATAGTCATTACCAACACAGGTAACTCCTACCTTAAAAATCACACAAAGTAATCCTTATGTGTTTTACTAAATGCCCACACTTGCAAAATCTTAGAATTTAGATTCTCTTGTTTGCGTTTGTAAATAATTTTCTATGGCTTGTGTTTGCTTTGCAATTTCTTGTAGCTTATCATAGAGTAGCCATAACTCTTGTTTTTCTACAATAGCCTCTTTTAATCCAATACTCATAAACATAGTAATATGTGAAAGCCCGATTATATCACAATGGATAGTATGGAGCATATCAAGAGCTTGTGTATGTGTTTGTATCTCATTCATAATACACCTCTTTTAGCTTCTCTTATGGCACAATATAAAGCATGTTCGCTTCTTTGCATAATTCTTTGTATCTCTCTCATGCTTTTACCCTCTTTTCTTAAAGAGAGAATTTGTGCTTTTTCACTTTCACTCAATCTTTTACCAAAATGTTCTGGGGCTGCTTTTGTGGCTTCTTTCATTTTGTCCTTTGTCTCATAAACTGATAAAAGCTTTCTTTGTAAAGCAATGATTTCATTCTTTAGATTCTCATTCTCTTGTTTTACAGAATCTTTGAGAGTATTAGAATCTTGTAATTCTGTAATGAGACTCTGCAAGATATGTTCTTGCTTCAAATCAAGCTCATCTGTATTGTAACCTTGTATAAAGCCACTCTCTTGCCTATTTCTCTGTGCAATATTTTCTTGTGTCTCTCTCGCATAAAAGCCATGCTTTCTAATGCTAGGAAGGACTTCGCCTACCACCCATTGTCTAAAGGGTTTAGCTTTTGGTTTATCACTTCGCATAAGCACGAAATAGAGCTGGGGTTCGGTAATCATGCTAAATTCCTTAATGCCATAGCCTGTATCAAAGCTACCCACTTCTAACGTGGATAGCTCAAATTCTCTTAAAACAACCTCTTTTACTTTATAGGTATCCTGTATTTCTAAAATCTTACACACATCAGCGAGACAAAATAAAGGATTCTCATTATCGCCTATAACTCTTATCTGTCCTAAGTCTTTATGATTAAAGATTTGTAATTGCATGTTAATCTCCTTGTAAAAGAATTGTTGTTCTTTGAAAGGGATTGTTTTCTATTAGTGTTTGTTTTCCTTTTTGTCTTTTAGTTCTTTGTCTTGCTTATAGAGCAAATATAATGCATACACAACAAGGACGCCGCTTGCCACAGCCATAATATTTAAAGCCATCTCATTCATTTTTGCCTCCTTTGGATAATGATACAAATAGTCATCAAGGTAACACTAAAAGCAGTGATAGTAAAACTTTGAATCCTAAAATCAAAGTTCATCAGAGCAAAGCTACCATTAACAAATAATCCTAAACCAATATTTTTCAGTAACTCAACCATATCTTATTATAACAAAAACTAATTATAAACAATCCACCTTCAAAGAACCATCAAAACACTTTATGTATGTTTGATAATGTAATGATAACATATTTAAGAAATAAAGTAAAGTATTAAAATATATTTAAGAAGTATTTTTGCTTAAAAAAGATTGATTATATAAGTTATTGTTTAGAAATATCTTTTATGATTGTTTTGAGTAATTCAAATTGTTGTAATTGTGCTCGTAGTTCCATTGTCTCCAAATATAAATGGATTGCAGTTTCAATAGGTTTACTAATCTCTCCTGTTGAAGCAATTTTATTTAGTGTTGCTTCACTATACCCTATCTTTTCGCCCAATTCTCGATAAGTGAGTCCTAGCTCTTTGCAAGTCTTTTTAATCAAATTATCATTTTTATTTTTCATGATGTATCCTTGATGCGTTTTATCTAATCTCTGTCATGTTGAGCCTTTAGGCGAAACATCTCTTTTATAATTCAATATAACTAGATTCTCAATTTATAGATTCTAGATTCTTTTTAGATTCTTGAATTTTAGATGTTTCGCTACGCTCAACATGACAGAGAATCGAAAGCTAGATTCTAAAAGTAAGAAAAGCCTAGATTCTAAGAAATGCAAGGGAATCTATAATGGCTAGGAGCATACTTGGGCGTATGTGACTAGTCTAAAATCTATGCAACTTGCTAAATGTATAGACAAAGCTGAATTTTCTCTTGTCTCATCGTAAAGATGTATAGACAAAGCTACATTTCTAAAACTTAAAACCCCTCATAATTCCTATTATTCATATATCGCAACCTCTCACCATCCCACTTTATTACCCTTTTAAGTCCTGTGATAATCTTTGTAGCTTCCTCTTTACTTAGTTCTTGCAAGCTTCGTATTTCTCTTTTTATTTGCTTTGTAAAAAAGGCTTTTTGTCTGACAGAATCATATCGTAAAATATTGAATAGCTCTTCTATAAGCAGGGCTTGATTCTTAGTAATCTTTTGTGTCTCATGTCTCTTTTTAAGAGGTAAGAGCATGGCTCTACCTACACTATCTTGTAGACAATAATCCCTATCGGGCTTTATACCGCTTAGTATATCTAGCACCTCCCATAACTCTTTTATGCTCAAATACTTGCTACTCTCTACTCCATAGCGAATAGAGAGCCACTCACTCCAAAATCCTGCTTCATAGAGTTCTTTATATTTTCTATGTGCATGGATTTTAGCTAAGAGATTGTTGCGATAACGTTTTTGTTTGGTATTCATTGAAAATCCTTTTACATAATCTTTACACATACTTTAAACTTTATAAAATTCAGCCTTGTCTCATCATTTAGCAGTTTTTGCTAAATGTCTGCCTTGCACATTCTTAGCATTTGGGATTTGTATTCTTTACACATTCTTTAGAATCTAGGTTTTTCCTACTTTTAGAATCTAGCTTTGGATCATGTTGAGCCTTTGAGGCGAAACATCTATTTGCGTCATGTGAAGCGAAATATCTTTAAAATTTTGATTCTATACTTTAGATATTTCGGGTTTTACCCTCAATATGACTAGATTCTAGAATCAGTCATTGCGTTTGCGTGCAGCGATTTTATAATAGCAAAGAATAAAAAGACATAGAAATCATGCATGTAAATTTGATATGCAATTAAAATGAAACAATATAGTTATGTGTTGAATCTCCTTAATGATTGATGATTATACTATTGTCATATTATGATTCATGTAACTTAAGTTTTTTATTTTTATTTTTTATTAAGAAAATTTAACGTAAAATATTATTGTTGAAATAGTGAGGAGTATCAATTTCTATGATATCTATAGAGGGATTAGATGGAGAGATTACAAATAAAAAGTCTAATGTGCATTTTGTTTTTAGTGTATATATCTATTATGTATGGCAATGATATAAAACAATATGAGATTGGGCAATATTTTGAGGAATCTTCGTGTCAAGATAATCCAACGCAAGTGTGTAAATCCATTGAAGATTTATTAAATTCCCTTAGAACATTAGATAAAATTCAAAAATACAATTTTTTTCTAACACAATATACTGATAGTACACATGAATCAAATGATTCGAAACCTAGCAAAAATTATCAGAAAAATACAGCGAATACATCAAATAGTAATAGAAGTGAAAAAGCATACAAAGATATATCTGAATCTGCCACAAATGAAAAACAAGATTCTAAAGTTATTCATTCACATAATGATTTACAAAGTGAAAATATCATTATTGTGGAGTTAGAAGAATACTTAGCTTTAAAAGAATCTTTGTTAAGATTTTGTAAAAATTTTAAGAGATTAAAGGACACCGATAAACAGTTGCTTTTTAGGTTAAACTGGAACAAAAATCCTTTATTTGAAAATGAAAATGACATTAAAAAATTTTGTAAACAAAAAAAATCATGGTATTAATAAGGAGCAAATATGCTTGATAATAAAAGTATCCTTATAACTGGTGGCACTGGTAGTTTTGGCAAGAAATTTGTGGAAATTGCATTAAAAAATTATAAGCCAAAACGATTGATTGTTTATAGTAGAGATGAATTGAAACAATATGAAATGGCACAAACTTATAATGATGCGTGTATGCGTTATTTTTTAGGTGATGTTCGTGATTATTCCCGTTTAGAATCTGCATTAAAAGATGTTGATATTTGTATTCATGCCGCTGCTCTAAAACATGTCCCTCTTGCCGAATATAATCCTATGGAATGTATTAAAACAAATATACATGGAGCAAGCAATGTCATTGAAGCATGTCTTAAAACGGGAGTTAAACATATTATTGCCCTCTCAACAGATAAAGCGGCAAATCCTATTAATCTTTATGGTGCCACAAAACTTTGTAGCGACAAGCTTTTTATAAGTGCGAATAATATTAAGGGTAGCAACCCGGCAAAGTTTAGCGTTGTGCGATATGGAAATGTGATTGGAAGTCGAGGGAGTGTTGTGCCATTTTTTCGAAAATTGATTGCAAATGGAGAGACAGAATTACCAATTACTGATATAGATATGACACGATTTTTTATTTCTCTTGATATGGGAGTTACATTTGTCATTAGTAATTTAAAAAGAATGCATGGGGGAGAAATATTCGTACCAAAAATTAAAAGCATTAAAATAACAGAGTTAGCAAAAGCCATGGCTCCGTATGCGAATTTTAACATTATAGGCAAAAGGGCTGGAGAAAAATTGCATGAAGTCATGATAAGCGAAGATGATGCACATTTGTCGTATGAATTTGATGATTTTTTTGTAATTTCGCCAAGCATTGTTTTTCAAACACCGATTGATTATTCTATAACTTTGCTTAATGAAAAAGGGATAAAGGTCCCCTCACATTTTACTTATGCTAGCAATACTAATACACAATGGTTAAGCAGAGAAGAGATTCTACAAGAGCTTGAAAAATTGTAGTTATAATAAATGAAGCTCTATATTTTTGACTTATAGTTTTTAATTGTTTTACTCAATTCAATAAAAATAGGGAGTGAATATTTGATTATTGCTGTGATTAAATTGTAATAGCATAATTATGGTATTTGGTAGAGTGTTAAAGATATCATGTTGCTTTGTCCTTCTATTTTAGATACTTGATAATGTTGTTGGTTATTACTTATTATGAGTTGTGGCTGTGCTTTTCCTTGCTTAATATGTGTCAAAAGGTTTTGATTTGCAGTTTGAAATTGCGACACATCATTCTTTTTTATTTGATTTATTATAGTATTTTGAATCATAAAAAGAGACAGAAGTGCAAATGACATGATTAATAACGCGAAAGCAACGTCGATTCCTAAAAATGCAGAGCAATGCTGATTATATTTATGTGCAGATGTTTTTGTTGTGATTGTATGGAGCAAACGATAAAACATACGATGAAATTGTTTATAGCTATAAAATTTTTTTATCATAAATCAACCATTAAAATTCAAGCTGCAATAGGGCTACGGCAAGAATAACTAGACATATCCCAATGTATCCAATGGGTTTGAGCTTTTGTTTAAAAAAATAATATGCTCCAGCAACGCTTCCTAAAATACCAATTGCTCCCCACAATGTGTAGGCTATTGGAAGGCTCATTCCACGTTCAACCGCAAATGCTAATAATAAAAAGGCACAACCAACAAGCAATAAAGCAAAAAATCCCCAACTTTTGTTATAAAATCCATTTGATTTTTGTAAGGCCAGATTAGCAAGGACATCAAGAATACCAGATATAATAATAAGAATAAAATTCATATATTTTCCTAACTTTTAGCATAAATTGGAGAAGTAATTATATGCCATATTATTTAATATAATACCAATATTTCTATACTATTAGTGTCCAAATTATATTTGATTCTATGAAATATTATGATAGAAATTTACGCATTTGACGTATTTTATCAAGCTGTATTCTAGTTTCTTCTTGATTGTTCTGAAGCAAAGTAATACATTGGGCAATGAGTTCCTTTGCTATATCAAGATATTCTGTAAATATTTGATTGTTAGAATTTTGTAAGAAATATTCTGAATGAAAAGGTAGATTTTGCGTTAATTCAAATGCTTTTTGACTATTAGATTCTAAAAGAGCTATTTTTAGAGAATCTATCCAATTTTGTATTTGTTTGATTGTTTCTTCTTCTGCAAAAGTATTTACATCATTATTTCTTATTGATATCATAACTATACACCACCATAACGTAAATTTTTTTGAATGCCAAAGAAATTCTTCATTCGCTCAAAACTATTGAGAGCATTAATATAGGCTTTTGCCGTTGCACAAAGTGTATCAAGATCTTTTCCGTGTCCAATTATAGGATTTCCACTTTCACAAAAATCAACCTTTACCATAACATTTGCCATAGCATCTTTACCGCCAGTTATAGATTCCACTTTATAGTCGAGTAATTTACCATTTACATTGCAAATACGTTCGATAGTGCGCAAAATGCTGTCAACCGCACCATTTCCCAATGCACAATCGCTATAACGTTGCCCATCTTTTATGATATTAAGTGCTGCTAAATGCAATCCATTGCTTGCCGTGCTACATTGAAAAGATTCTAATGTAAAAATTTGTGGTATGTGTATATTTTCTTCACTAAGAATAGCAAGAATATCTTCATCATAAATATGTTTTTTTTGATCACAAAGTATTTTAAATTTCTCAAAAGCATGATTCAATGCTGCAGAATCAATATCATATCCCAATTGCTTGATTTTATCTTTAAAGGCTGCTCTACCACTATGTTTGCCTAGAACAAGATTTTCATTATGTATAATGCCTATATCACTAGGTTTCATGATTTCATAAGTTTCACGATGTTTTAATATGCCATCTTGATGAATACCACTTTCATGGCTAAAAGCATTTTTTCCAACGATAGCTTTGTTTGGTTGCGGACTGATACCGGTAATATCGCTGACCAATTTACTTGTTTTATAAATTTCTTTTATATTAATTCGTGTATCTAATCCACCATATTGCATGAATATGTCTTTACGAGTCTTAAGAATCATAACAATCTCTTCTAATGCACTATTTCCTGCTCTTTCGCCCAAACCATTAATTGTGCATTCAATTTGCCTCGCTCCCTTCATAACGCCGTAAATTGAGTTTGAAACAGCTTGCCCTAAATCATTGTGGCAATGCACTGATAACACCGCTTTGTCTTGTATAGTTGTATAAAGATCTTCTATAATATTCCCGATTTCATGTGGAAGTCGATAGCCAACTGTGTCTGGCATATTTAAAGTTGTTGCACCAGCTTCTATTGCCGCAAGTGAGATTTCCTTTAAAAAACTCATTTCGCTGCGGCACGCATCTTCACAACTAAATTGTATGTCATTGCAAAATGATTTTGCCATTTCAATACTTCTTATGGCTAATTCAAGTACTTCATGTGGTTTTTTCTTAAGTTTGTATTCCATGTGTATGGGTGATGTGGCTAAAAAAAGGTGAATACGTGATTTTTTTGCATTTTTCAAAGCATCTTTTGCTTTTATAATATCATTTTCTACACAACGTGAAAGAGAGCAAATCGTGCTATTATGCACCATATTGGAAATTTGAGTAATAGATTCAAAATCCCCATCGCTACTTGCAGCAAAACCGGCTTCAATGACATCTACACCAAGTTTTTCAAGCTGCAATGCAATTGCTACCTTTTCTTCAATATTCATTGAAGCACCGGGACTTTGCTCCCCGTCTCGCAAAGTCGTATCAAAAATTGTAATTATATTATTTTTATTTTGCATGATTATTCCTTTATTTTTTTGTTTGTAATGTTATAGTATATATGTTAGATAAAGTTCGGATTAAGCGTGCTTATAGGCACGCAGTGTGGAAAAATAAGAAAAGCTTACAATAGTCGAATCAATAGAATCTCGATTAGAAATACGTGTAATATGGTAGTCATGTGAGTGTGTTACATGTATATGATAAAGATATAATAAAAAATATATGTATGTATTATGGATAATAGCATCTTTGTATAAGAACACTATATGATAAAACATATGCAAAAAAGAAATAGGCATAGAATCTCTCTTAATCTTAATGGACTATCAGTAATACTCAAATACTAAAATGTTTTCTTTAAAAGGTTGTGTACACGTAAAATCGTTGTCAGTTTATCGCCTTGCTTGGCGATTCCATATAGTAAATTTTCTTGCTCATTAAAAGTGTCTGGAATCGGGTCAATATAGCTTTCGTCGATACGTATGGCTTCGGTTAATTTATCAATTACAAATCCTGCAATTTCATCATTATGTGTAACAACCAAATAACGTGTATCTTTGTCTTGTTTTGTTGGAGGTATGCCAAACTTCATTCTAAGATTAATTAAAGGGTACACATTACCACGCAAATTAAATACCCCCATAACATAATTAGGTGTACCGGGCACACGTGTAAAATCTATAGGCTTAATAATTTCTTTTACATTTAAGATAGGCACAGCAAATTCTTCTGTTCCAACTACAAATCCAATAAGCTGAACGATATTTTCCGAATCACTATGTAATTCAGAGTTACTATTTTGTTTCTGTTGTTTTTCAAATACATCTTTTAATGCATTGTTATCCATAATATTAGTCTCCGTTTACCTGCAAATTAATATTTCTTTTTACTACGTTAAGTAGATATTCTGGGGTATATGGTTTAGTAATATATTCTGTCATACCAGATTCCACCCCTCTCATTCTATCTGTTTTGCTAGTCCTGCTTGTTACAGCTATTAATGGTAGATTTTTAAAACGATTGTATTTTCTTACTTCACTAGCAAATGTATAACCGTCCATTCTTGGCATTTCTATGTCTACTAATACAGCATCTAAATCATATTCCCCACTTTTTACTATTTCTAGTCCTTCTAATCCATTGCTTGCTTCTAAAACGGTTACACCTAGGGGTTTTAAGCATTTTTTCATGATAGTTCTGTCCGTCGTGCTATCATCAATTGCTAATACAATATAATCGCTTGGGGAGTTCTTTATCTTTGCTTCAGTGCTTTGTGCAATCAAATTGTTTACACTCACTTTGACGTTTTTTGCCATATCCATCATTGCAGCAACATCTGCAATAAGTGTAATTTTGCCGTCTCCACGTACCGTAGCCCCGGCTATTCCTTCTATTCCTTTAAGATAATAACCCAATGATTTAATAACGACTTCCTCTTGTCCTATTAGATAGTCTACAATAATACCTATTTTTTGCTCTGCTAATCCAATGATAACAACATAAACTTCATTTAGGCTTTCTAATACAGAATCTACTTGAAAAATATCAGCAAGTCTCACAAGACTTAAAACTTCATCTCGCAAACGTAATACACTCTTGCCATCTACTGTATATATTTCCTCTTGAGAAACACGCACTGTTTCTATAACAGAACTTAATGGAATAGCATAATATTCTTCTTGTACTCCCACAAGTAAGGCTTGCATAATAGCAAGAGTAAGAGGGATTTTTAATTTTTGTGTTGTACCAACACCTTTTTCGGAATCTATTTCAATGATACCATTTAACTTTTCAACATTTGTTTTTACAACATCCATTCCAACGCCACGTCCACTTACATTGGTAATTTGTGCGGCAGTGGAAAATCCTGGTCTAAAAATAATACCAAAGGCTTCTTTTTCACTCATATTTTCGGCATCTCTTTCGTTGATTAAGCCTTTTTCAATAGCTCGTTGTTTTAAGAAATCAGCATCAAGTCCCTTACCATCATCTTTGATTTCAATGACTATGTGATTTCCTTCATTGTAGGCTTTTAGCTCTACTTTACCTACTTCGCTTTTACCTTTAGCTTTTCTAACATCTGGAGTTTCTATACCGTGGTCGCAGGAATTTCTAATAATGTGGATAAGCGGATCTCCTATTTCTTCAACGATAGATTTATCAAGCTCAGTTTCTTCTCCACTTATAATAAGTTCGATATTTTTACCAAGCTCTCGACTTAAATCTCTAACCATTCTGGGGAATTTACTAAAGACCTTACCAACTGGCAACATTCTTGTTTTCATGACAGCTAATTGTAAATCCGTTGTAACAGTACTAATAGAACCTACAACCTGATTTAGTTCTTCTAAGAATTTCTCACCATCGTAACGTTCTTCAACATCACCATAAATACTGATGAGTCTATTTTTCCCTAAAACAAGCTCCCCAATTAAATTCATAAGGTGGTCTAAACGTTTTACGTCAACACGGACTGTTGGCTCAACTGCAACAGAAGGAGCTTTTTGTCCACCATCTACTGTTTTTTGACTTGCTTTTGGAGGATTGTGGGCAGTTGATTTTTCTTTTTCTTCTGGGGTAGATGGTGTTGACTTTTGTGTAGTTTGTTGTGTTTCCTCTTTTTTCTTCTCTGCACGTCTTTTTTTGTCTTCTTCTTGCCTTTTTGCAAGTAATCTAGCTATTTCTGCCTCTATTTCTTCAGGAGACATATTAGAATAATCAGGTTCCTCAGTAGTATCCGAAGTAGAATCTGTTTTTTGTGTCTCTTCTGCTTCATTTATATTACTATTATCTTCTTTGGATACGTCAGAATCTTCTTTTGCTTTTTTAATATCTTCTGTTTCCGATAAAGCTTCATCGATACTTTCTCCCTTTGAGATTGCTTGCAATCTTTTTACACAATCACCAACATCAATCCCACTATCTGCATCGGTACCATTGTCCCTAATGACATTGAGAAGTGCTTTCATTAGGTCAATAGATTCCAAAATCACGTCCATAATATCTGACGTGATTTTCAACTCACCTCTACGTGCTTTGTTAAGCACGTCCTCCATGTTGTGTGTTAAATGCGTTAAGACATCGAAATTTAGGAAAGAACTCGATCCCTTTATCGTATGAGCAACTCTAAAGATTCTATTTAATAAATCTAAGTCTTCAGGATTGTTTTCCAATTCTACCAAATCTTGGTCAAGTTGCTCCACCATTTCAAAGGCTTCAATTAGAAAGTCTTCCATTATTTCTTGCATGTCGTCATTCATTGTAATACCTCATTTAATCCCTAACATTCATATGGTAAGAATTATAACATAAAAAAATATATTTTTAAAACTATTCTAAAATTTTTACAATTTCTTCATAAAAAGCTTGTGCATCAAACTTAACTAAGTAAGCATCGGCTCCAATGTCTTTACCTTTTTGCTCACTAAATTCATCACAAATAGATGAATTAAAAATTAAGGGAATTGCTTGAAATCTTTCATCATTTTTGACAGATTCAGCAAAGTGAAATCCATCCATTTTGGGCATTTCAATATCTGAAATAATGAGTTTAAGATAAGATAAAATATTTTCTTTATGCTGTTCATAGATTTCATTAAGAGTATGTAAAGCCATTTCGCCATCGTGGGCTTCAATGACGTTAAAACCCATTTTTTTCAGATTTTTCTTGAGCAATGTTCTTGCTATAGTGCTATCATCTACGATAAGCACGTTGCCACTAAATTGTTTGTTGACGTTTTGTAGCTCTTTTTTCTCATGTTTATTTGAATAAAAGTCTAAATCATCTATAATGCCTTCTAAATCTAAAATGAGCAATGTTTTTCCGTCTTCAATTTGTGTTGTTCCCGTAATTTTTCCACGTTCTACATTATGATGATTAGAGCTAAATTGTGCAGCTTGCACCTTATCCCAACCAATTCTCCTAATCAGTTTTGTCTCATGTACTAAAAATCCTATTTTCAAATTATTAAATTCTGCAATGATGACACGTTTTTTATTATAAGTTAAATCTGCCTCTCTTTCTTTTATTTTAAGCCAAATTGCTAAATCAACTAGAGGAATGATGACACCACGTAAATCAAATACACCAACTATATAGTCTGGACTGGCGGGCAAATCAAAAGTTTCTGGCATTTGTATAATTTCTTTCACTTTGGCAACATTAATCCCATAAATACCTTCATATATTTCACCGTTTATTGTTTCATTGATTCTAAAATCAACTAACTCTATTTCATTAGATGAAATTTTTGTTTTATGTGTGTTTTCTTGTTTCATTATTTACCTCTATTATTATGCCTTCATATAAAGTAAAATATTTTTTATGAAAATAGCATGAATGCAAAGAATTATAATAAATATTTTCATATGTCATGCTTTTCCCAAGATGAAAATGTCCCTCAATAATACAAAATATATCATGCTGACTTACTAATCCTTTCTGTATAAGCGGTCCTAATATGTATCTTTGGTATTTTGCAATTCTTTCAGATAAAAAATCTATAAAATCTTGGCGAAAAAAGGAAAACTCATAAATCAGCCTCTGATTAACACGATTTGCAAATTTTCGATAAATTATACCACAACTTAATGTGTCTAATAACTTAAAAAATGATATTAGTAAGGGATTGTGTATGGTTTTTCTGTAATTATCATATGATTGAGTAATCCATAAATCCCCATGAGCTAAAATGCCATAATGGTTTTGATATGTTTTTATAATAATTGGTTGCATAAGATAAGAAAAGATTCTGATATTTCTATGATTGGCATCTTTAAAAATAGTTTTTTTGATGTTTTGAGTGTCGATGTCGTCGATTTTTATATTGGAAATATGATTTTTTGTGTAAAAAGTTTGATAAAAATTTTTTGTTTGTATTCGCATATTTTGCAAATAAAAGTCATGATTACCTTCTAGGAATATAATATGATTAGTATAGCTTAATTTGGAAATAGCATATATCAAATCACTATTGTCTCTAAGGCTTGTTTGTAATGCTCCAATCAAAAGATGAAAAATATCTCCCATTAAAAAAACCTGTTTGCCTTCTGGGATTTTTGAAAAAAAGTCAAGCAAACATGTGTCTCCTTGTTTAAAATGAGAATCAGCTATGAAAATCGCCCCTTCTTCTAAGATTATGTCTTTTATAAAGGTCATAAATTCTTCACCCTATGATTTAATCTTTAAATAATTATTAAATTGATGTTGTAATAATACAACGAATATACAACTAAATACTTAACTTTTTTTGTTATAATACCCTAATACTTTTTATTTCAGAAACAATAAGGATATAAACATGCAGATTATAATCAATGGTGAGAATCAAACGCTAAACGACAGTATTTCTATTTCTCAATTACTTAAGCAGCTTGAAATAGAGGAAAGAATAGTCGCTGTTTCATTAAATTCTAATGTGGTAAAAAAAGGTACATGGGAGAATGTTATTCTAAAAGATAATGATAGAGTTGAGCTTTTACAATTTATGAGTGGGGGTTGATATAATTCATGCTTTAGTCGCGATATCTATAAAGAAATGTAAAAGTTTCACTAGGTATTTGTATTCAGTAGTTTTTAGGGTTGTAATTTTTAAAACATTTTAAATATTATAGGATAATAGTATTTAGCACGTTGTAGAAATTTTTAGGATTATATGATACAAATATAATAATTATATAAAAATAGCTTATTATTATAATTATGTTATGCTAAATAGGGCGATATATGATAAAACGTATAATGGTAAAAAAATCGCCAACTTTCTCTCATTTTGAACTTTGTTTTCAAAATGGCTTTAATGTTATAAGTGGTGTTAGTGGAAGTGGAAAATCTGTTTTTTTGCACACTATTTTGAGTGTGTTTGCATTACGAGAACCAAATGCAGAAGTCATAGAAACAGAAATCACACTAAAACATAATCAACTTCCTATCAACTTTGAGGATATGGGCATTGCTGTAGAATCCTTAGATGATAATAATGAGACAATCTTTTCTGTTTTAAAAAAACAAAATACACGATATTTTATTAATCGTCAAGCTATATCAAAAAAGAAACTAAGCGAGATTTCACACTACTTTGTTAAATATATTAGTCTAAAAGATGGTAATGAATTGGAAAGTGATTCTATGTTGCATATTTTAGATTCAATGATTCAGACTAAAGATTCTAGGTTTAAGACGCTTATAGAGAAATATCAAGAATCTTTTTTTACATATAAACAATGTGAAAATGAATTATACAATATGGAACAAACGCAGAAAAATATTGAAAATCTGAAAGACTTTGCTCAATTTGAAATTAACAAAATTAGTAAAATAAATCCACAAATTGGAGAGTATGAAAAGCTATTGCATGATAAGAAATTATTGAGTAAAAAAGAAAAAGTTGTGCAGTATTGTAATAAAGCATTGGAATCTCTTGATTCACTTGCTTCGGTAAATAAAGCATTTGAATTATTGCAAATTGATGATAATATGTTTCAGTCTAGTGTTATAGAAGCAAGAGCTATTTTAGAAAATGCTCTTGATGATTTTGAGAAATTAGACATAGATACAGAATCACTGTTAGAGAGAATTGCAGAGCTTGCTGATATAAATCGTCGTTATGGTAGCGAGGAAGAGGCTTTACACCACTTAAAACACCAACAAGAAAAGTTAAAAGAATATGAAAATATAGAATTTGATAAAGCACAACTTCAGAAACGCTCCATACAAATGCGTGAGACAATGCGTGAATTAAGCCATGCTATCACACAAAAACGTATACAATATGTGAATAATTTTGAAAAGAGATTGCATTATTTTGGGAAACAGTTAGGATTGCATAATATTTCATTGCAAGTTAGTCAAGCTGCCTTTAGTCAAAGTGGTGCTGATAATCTTGAGATATTACTTGATTCTAAGCAAAAAAGTGTAATTTCGTCAGGAGAATATAATCGTATGAGATTGTGTATGCTTTGTGTCCTTGCAGAATGCAGCACAAAAGAGAGCGGCATTTTAATCCTAGATGAAATTGATGCGAATTTAAGTGGAGCAGAAAGCAAGGGAGTTGCAGAATTATTGCGTTTTCTATCAAAAAATTATCAAATCTTTGCTATTTCGCATCAGCCTTTTATGCCCTTAATGAGTGATAATCATTATCTAGTCAGTAAAGATTCTAAAGGCAAAAGCAGTATTACGCTCCTAAAAAAAGAGGGGAAAATTCAAGAGATTGCACGTATGATTAGTGGGTCAAATCTCGATACGCATGCTATTCAGTATGCTAAAACATTATTAGAACAGCAGAATAAAAATTAATGTATGTGTTATATTACTTCAATATAACAGTAATTGCAAGCAAACGTGATAAATAATGGAATCCACACTTTTTTGAATCCTCTACTTTCACTCATTCTATTCTTATTACACCAAGAGTTTCTTGTTAGTATAGAAACAATAGACATATTGCATTATTCTTTAGATGAAATTATGTAGCTATGTCGCGAAATTATTGGGTATTCAAGTCTATATTCTAGTGAATTTGTAAATAATGAGAATCTCCAAACTAAACCACATTACCAATATCACTGTAAATCTTTAGCCTCCCTTGACTCGTTTTTTTTTTTTTGTAAAATCGCTAAAAGCGTATCACAGGAAATATTATGGAATCGTTGATAAGTAAAATAGAACATATAC
Source organism: uncultured Helicobacter sp. (assembly GCA_949299115.1). Taxonomy (GTDB): domain Bacteria; phylum Campylobacterota; class Campylobacteria; order Campylobacterales; family Helicobacteraceae; genus Helicobacter_A. The sequence continues at coordinate 15,588 of CASFZH010000028.1, forward strand.
TGCAAAACTCAAAAGATGCAAAGTCTGCGTTAAAAAGCTTACAGCCACTTATCCAAAGCCATTATGATAAACAAAAAAGTGTAGCACATAAAACAGCAAAAACAACCACTACAAAAGCAAATACCAATCAATATATGATAGATAAAAGCTTATTGACAAAACATGAATATATCATTATTACCCCCGATATTTTAGTCGATAAAGGCTTTTATCCTTTTTATACTCAAAGACTCATTCCAGCCCTTAAAGCAATTAAAAAAGAACAAGGAACTACAAAGATTCTCTATTTATGTAAAGACCATGCAAATTACATTATTGACAACAATAATATGGAGAAAGAGCGATATATTTATGATACATATCTTACAATGCAAAAATGGATTAAAATTTGTGATACAAATTTCAAAGAGAGTATTGAGAACAAAAGATCTCAAGCTATACTACTACTAACAAATGGACACGATTATGCCAATATTTTTCTCTCTTGCACTAAAGATGTTGCGAAAATAAAGCACACTATCCTTTCATTTAAAAATAAAAAATTACAAGCCTATAAAAAACCAAAGAAACCACCAAAGCCAATAGATACAAAGAGGATAGCTGCTTTACAAATACCAAAAGTAGGCGAACAGCTCTCTTGCAATATTGCAGGGAAATCTCATACTGTAAGATTACATAAAGAGCTTGGTAAGGGTGGAGAAGCAATAGTTTATGAAATAGATTCTGATAATTTACCTGCTAATTTTATTGCCAAAATTTATCAAAATAAAAAAGATGAAGGCAAAGAGGTAGCCTATCCGGCTTATACTCTTGATAAGCTTAAATCATTTTGCAAAGCAAAGTTGCAAAATCCTTATAATGATTATATTGCAATGCCTAGAGCTCTATTATATAACAATAAAAAAGAATGTATTGGGTTTTTAATGCAAAAGGCACAAGGATTTCCCATAGATAGAATCTTGAGTGGGGGAAAGATGAGAGAGCAATATGGCTATGGCAATGTAACTATGACACATCTTTTAAAGATTTGCAGAAATTTCCTTATTTTGCTTAATTATCTGCATAGCAAGAGGGTTTTAGTGGGCGATATTAACCCACACAATATTATGATAAACACACAATGTGAAGTTTTCCTTATTGATTGCGATAGCTATCAGGTAGGGAGATATCCATGTCCTGTGGCTACTCCAGATTTTTTACACCCAAGACATAGAAAGAACGACATGAAAGAAACTCTAAGAGATATGAATGATGAATGTTATGCCATGTCTGTGCTTTTATTCCAGATTCTGACATTAGGACGTCATCCCTATACTTGCATAGGAGATGCGGAACGTGAGGATAATACAAAAAATATACGTTTTGTGTATGCACCAAGAGAGCTAGGTGGCGATGAATCCTTGATTCCAAAGGGAGCAAAAAAGTTTTGGAGTAGAATGCCTAAAGAGATACAAAACTATTTTTCACACACATTTGCTAAAAATGGTAGGTATGCAAAGGAGAATTACATGCTAAAGCCAAAAGATTGGCTTAAAGTGATACAAAAATGTCTGAAATTACATGATAGCGACACATTAATAACAGACGCAGTACCACCATCTATTAATAAGCTTAGTAACAATAAACCTAGAAATGCTCAAGCAGATTTAATGAGACAAACCATTCATATTCCCATGGATACCTTTTCTTTGAATCTTTTTTGACTTTAAGATTCTAAAGAATACAGTCCATAAACTGTATTCTTTAGAATCTTAACTCTATGTCAAAGCATTGTGGTTTAAAGATTCTCTATGTGTTGAGATTTTGTAAGATTGTAAAGCAAGGATTACTGCAATCTCGCTATATCAAATCTTAATCTCAAGGCTAGTCCGTCATGTTGAGCCTTTAAGCGAAACATGTAATGAATAAAGTGAAATATCTTACGATAGATAGATTTTAGAATCTATATGTTTAGATTCTAAATAAGATATTTCGGATATTTTGTATCCTAAGCAAGGCGGGTTGGAGCAAGACGGATTAGCATTTGTATTTGGGATTTTAGATTCTAGTTATATGAGTATTAGCGAAACATCTTAAGTGCAGATTCTCAAAATAATATAGAATCTAAAATACAGGACTCATAATCTAAAAGATGTTTCGACTAAAGGCTTAACATGACTTGAAGTTTGTCATATTGAGCATAGCGAAATACCTACAATACAGAATCTAGATTCTGCATTGTAGAATCTATACTTTAGATATTTCGGGTTACACCCTCAATATGACTAGATTCTAGATTCTATAAGGTTACAAGAGATTCTAAAAAAGAAAATATAAAATTCTTTTGAAAGATTCTATGCAGATTCTAGAATCTATAAATACGTCATATTGAGCGAAGCGAAATATCTAAGAATCTAGATTCTCATAGTTTTGTATCTCAAAATTCAATAGAGCATAGAGAAGTAAAAATTTCAATGTTGCAAGGCAATGGTAGTGAGATTCAAAAATTTTAAAAAGGAATACAAATGAGTGATGAATTTGATAAAACATTTGATATTGAAGACGATGAGTTAGCAGATAATCCGACAAAAAGAGTGCCTGTGTGTCTCTGTCTTGATACAAGTAGCTCTATGGGTGGCAGTCCGATATATGAACTCAATGAGGGTGTCAGACTTTTTTATAACGAGATAAATGATGATGAGGTAGCTAAGAGTGCAGCAGATGTGTGTATTGTTACCTTTGGTTCTGGTGGTGTAAGCAATGTCCAAGACTTTCAAAGTATAGATGGTGAAGTAGCCCCTAGCTTTCATGCTGGTGGTGATACGCCTATGGGTGCTGGCATTACCCTTGCCCTCAATCTACTAGAGAAAAGGAAGCAAGAATATAAAGATAATGGCACGGAATATTTTCAACCATGGCTTGTCTTAATCACAGATGGTGCACCGACTGATGATATTTCACAAGCAGCTAGTAAAACCTCTCAAATGGCAAGAGACAAGAAGCTTACGATATTTCCTCTTGCAGTAGAGGGAGCAGATATGGATACATTACGTAGGATTTCACCTGTAAGACAACCAATCAAATTACAAGGAATGAAATTTAAAGAATTTTTCCAATGGCTTTCAAAGAGTATTTCTGTCGTATCACATTCAAAGCCCGGAGAAACCATATCTTTACCTAGTAATGATGGTTGGGCTACGCTTTAGGAGTTTTTACACCATATTATAAAACAATGATTAAAAGGAGAATCTATGCCAAAGAATGATTACATTGCTCTATCCCATGCAGTGCAGGGCAGAGGACATGAGAAAAACGGAATTCCATGTCAAGATGCCACACATACATTACAAAACGATACCGCACATATCATTACTTTAGCAGATGGTGCTGGAAGTGCTAGATTCTCTCATTTTGGAGCAAAGGCTACTGTGAAAAAAATGGCTGATTTTTTATCTAAAAATTTTGATAGATTCTATAATGTAAAGAAAGAAGAGTTTACATCAATAAAAAAAGAAATTATTAAGACACTCTGTGAGAATCTGCAGTCTCTAGCCACTACAAAAACAAAAGAATGGCAAAAAGATAAAGATTTTAAGGCAAACATACAGCAAATTGTAGAATCTGCCTATACAGATGTAGAGCAGTCATCCAAAGCATTTAAAGACATCCAAGTTATACAAGAGAATCTATCAAAGCTTTCAGATTTTTATCAGCAATTAGAATCTCATGTCTCACAAGATTCTAAAGCAATAGAAAAGAATTTAGAATCATGCAAACAAATACTTGATGACATTATGACTATTGGGAAAAATCACAAAATACGAAAGTATGATGAGCAACTTCAAAAAGAAATACACACTGTAGAGATACCAAAGAGTATAATGTCTAAAAAGGAGCATGAAAATTGGATACAAAAGTGTTTTTCTATAATAAAGAAACCTGTAAAATATGTAGTAAGTTTTTTTGAGTCTGACTCTACCCAATCTACCAAATCCCAATCTCAAGCCACAGAATCAAAAGTAGAAAAGAATCTCATGATTGCATTAGAAAGTTTTATAAAGGAGAGGCAACAATTCGTTGCATTGACTTTTCCTTCTATGTATTATGGGCATTATGATACAAAAACAGAGCTATACAAATCTTATAAAAATAATGAGCAATTATTGCAATATAGTGAGAAATTCCTATCTTTTTTAGAAGGATTTAAAAAGAAGACAGAGCAACTAACAAGTGGGTATAAAGACCTTTATAAAAAAAGAGAGGCAAACATTCATGATTTTAGTGGTAGTGGGGTAGATAAGGCATTATACCTTACTAAATTGAAAACACAAAATTTGAAGCTCTATAATAATGTGAGAGAAAAATTTAATGAATGTGCTGCTATTTATCATGAGTTTGAAAGGATAGCCAAGCAATATAAGCAAGAGTTTGAGAGTGTTTTATCTAAAGAAAAGCAAAAACTTCATGAAATTGACAAAAAGATTAAAGAGAAAGGGGGAAATGTAGAATCTACCCTGCAATCTTTGCAAAAAGCTATCCAAGATTTTAAAAAACAAATAGACACTATGCCAATGTCATCACCCATAACTGAAAATCCACTAACACAATTCATTTTGCTAAAAGATGAGCCTTTTAGAGATTCTCAATCTATTGTGCAAGCAGATTTGCAAAAGGTAGAATCTGCTTTGCAATCTTATAATCAAAATATCAAAAACTATAACGCTTATTTGCAAGAATTTAAGGCATTTTATACACAAACACAAAAGAGTTTTTATACTAAGTTCTTAGATTCTAAAGAATCTAAATTTCCAATATGGAAAGAGCAAAGTGCTTTATTACCACTGCATCTCACTCTGACACAAGATCTTATAGAATATGCCAAAGAGATAGAAAACAGTATTTGCTACGTTAAAGACTTAGCTTCTACCCTGCTTTTTGCAGCGATACAAGATTCTAAGTTTATCGTGGGACATTTGGGCGATGGTGTGATTGGAGCATTAAAAAGCAAAGGAAAACAAGAAAACATAAAGGAATATAGAAACGATAAAAACACAAAGAGCCACAATAATGCAAAAAAGAATAGAGTATCTTCTAAAGATTCTCAAACACAATCTCACAATGCCTCATATTCTGATAGCACCAAACAAACAATAAGCAATCCTGAATCTGTGAGTCAAAAATCTCAAGATTCTCTATCACCTTCAACTTCTAGCATCGATTCTCCCTCTACAAGCAAAGAGGCAACAAAAAGCAATGGGGCATATAAGATAGAATCTGATAATGTGGCACAGACTACAAAAAAGCCAAAGTCTTCAACAGAAGTTAGTAAAGAATCTTCTACCAAAGAATCTTTTGACACAGAAACGTTATCGCAAAATACACAAATAGAATCTACACAGACCACATCAAAAGATAAAGAGCAGAATATTAAAGAGAATGAAAAAGATTCTATAAAACATCAAAAACATCAAGAATCTCAAGAGATAGATTCTGAAATAATCGTAGTAAGCTATCCTGATAATGGTGAATATGGCAATGCTACAATCTTTGTAACCACAAAAAATGCCGATGCACATTTGAACTTAATAAAAGGGGAAATGTGTGATCCAAATCGTGAAATATACGGATTCGTCCTGATGTCCGATGGTAGCGGAGAATCTTTTTATCAAAGCAGAGAAAAGAGATTAATGCCGATACTTGGTAAGCTTTTACACGAAGCAAGACATAATAAAGAGAGCGCACAAAGACGTATGGAAGAGATTATGGAAAAGGTTAAAGAGAAAACTACAGATGATTGTAGTCTCAATCTCATTGTAAAAAGATTGCAAGATGCAGGTGATAATAAGACTGCAAATGTTGCTATTTCAAAGACGAGTACTCAAGCAAAACACAAAGATTAGCATATTTATAATTACGTATTATGCAATTAAAGCGAAATAATCGCCTAATGTGTAGTTGCTGTCAAATAAACCAGCCTTTCAAATGACCTAACTTTCATCATATCTTATGGGGCTTTTATGATTCTTGGATAAGAATACAATGTATTCCTTGCATAAGACTTGTATAATTTTGGTCTCTGCAAATATTATAATCATTTGGGTATACTATATCTCATGACACAGAATCTTATTGGATTCAAGATGAATTAGAATAGGTCATGATATGAAAAATATGCCAAAAATAAAAAATTTATTTCCACGTAGCGTTAGTATTCATGCCAATAAAAGTTACATTTATGGTTCTCCATGTAGCGGCAAAACTTCATTGGCTTTCTTTTACGCTTCACAATTTCAACATGTTCTGTATTATAATCTTGATATGCTTATATCCAATCAATCACAAAATCAAGCTAAGCAATCTTTCTTAGCAAGAGATTCTGATAATACCCTCATTATTCTTGATAATTTTTATCGAGGTTTTTTACAAGATATGACTATCCATGCACCTTGTATTTTGATTGGCAAAAGAGAAGAGTGTCCCAATGACTTTACACCATTACGATTGCTTGCGTTAAGCTTTGAAGAATATCTCAGCTTTGATACAAAGAATTTGAGTATAGAATCTTTATTCGCAAATTTTATTAGAGATGGCAATAATCCTGACATTTATTTTCTCACAGATTTTAAAAAATACCAAAGAAAATGGGAAATCATGAAAATGGCTTTAGGTAGGGATTTTGAAATTTTTTATTATCTCTTGTCTTTGCAATCTCGAAAACTTAGCACATACGCTATTTATACCTATCTTAAACAATATGTGAAAATTTCGAAAGATAAACTTTATGCTTGGATAGAGAGTCTTCATAACAATAGTGTGATTCATATTTGCAAGCATATTGATGAAGTCCATAGCCCTACTGTAAAGAAATATAAACTGTATTTGTATGATTTCTCACTCTCTGAATTTTCTGATTCGAAACACTTTATGAGAATGTATGAAAATATGGTATTTTTAGAGTTGCTTGCTATGGATTTTACCCTAGTATATAGTGATTTTTCAGATTTTATTGATATACAAAAAGAAATGATTTTTCTTTGTATGCCATTTGCTAGTCTTGAAAACATACAGCACAGAATCTCTCTAGTCAGAAAACATGAAGAACTCTATAAATCTTTCAGAATAATTGTTGTTTCGATGAATAATAATCAAGATATCGATTCTTTAACCATGATTGTAGATTTTACCAATCTATCTTTTATCCGAGAGCAATAGAATGAAGCTCTTGTATATTTTTGTCAAATTGTCTTATTATTTCGTATTTTTGTTATTTCATATTATTGAGGAGAGAAAAATTATGAAGTATAGAATCTTAAAAAAGCAGAGTAGTTGCAAATTTTGATAGCATGGCATGGTATTTATGATATACTTGCAATTCTAATCACGATTCTAAATAAGATGTAAAATTGCAATTATCTCAATTACACAGCAGAATACAAATCATGTCGGTATTGCTATTTTGACTTGGTATCTCAAAAGGAATACATTTGTATATTAATATTTTAGGTTTTGGTACTACCACTCTATCTCTTGTAGCATTGCTTAATGACTGGGGCATACGATGTAGAATCTATGATGATAAGTTTACCGATATACAAAAAGATTCCCACAATAATGAATTATTGCCATTTCATATAATTTCGACGAATAATTATCAAAGCATTTGTGATACAGCCTTGTCTATTATTAGTCCGGGTATACCACCGCACGCACCATTTTTGCGATATTTTAAAAATATTATAAGCGAATATGATTTTTTTTATCATCTTTTGCAGGATTACTTTAGTATTTGGATTAGTGGCACAAACGGCAAAACAACAACGACGGAAATGACCGCACTTTTACTTGAGGCTAAAAGTGGTGGCAATATTGGGATACCATTAGCAACGTTGTTTATGCAAGATTATAAAAAAAAGCATGATTCACAGTTTCTGCAACATATCTTTTCGCAATACACACCACCGCATAATTTTTTGGAGACAGATTATCATAAACAAATAACATTTTTTGAGAATCATAATGTATATGAGGTTTGTGAATTTAAAGATTCTAAGACACAATGGGTGCTTGAAACAAGCTCTTTTAGCTTACATTATACACATTTTGCCTTACCGAATCTTTATATACTTTTGCCTTTAAGTCAAGACCATATTAGTTGGCATGGTAGCTATGAATCATACATAAGCGATAAATTAAAGCCATTAGTACTTATGAATCATGCGTTAAATCCAAAGAAGCATTATGCCCTTATCCCACAGGAACTTTTACAGATTTCATTTGCTAAGGATATAATAACACGTTGCAAAGGAAATCTCCTTTTATATAGCGATTCACAAGCTTTACAAGATCGCTTTAAGTATCCGCAAGAATTATTGAATCTTTTTAAAGAGCCATTTAAACTTGATTTCTTATTGAGTATAAGTGGCATGAGGTTTGCCAATATTCCATTCAATATTGACTTGATACAAAATTATCAAGTTGGCTACTATCGTATGCAAGAACGCTATCACAATGGCATATTGTTTATTAATGATTCCAAAGCGACAAATCCACATGCGACATTAGCCGCATTGCGTACCTATAAAGATTGTGAAATATATCTTATATTGGGTGGTGATTCTAAGGGAGCGGCACTTGATATGTTGTATCCATTTTTATATGAACACAATATTAAGGTTTTTAGTATTGGGCGAGATGGTGCAATGATTGCTTGTGATTGTATGAAATGGGGGATTTGCATACAAGAGTGCGGCACGTTGTCTAATGCGATGCAAGAAATTGCATCACAAATACGTCTTTTTACACGACAGATGGGACAAACACAATTTCATAGAGATTCTTTACATGATATGCAAAAAGTATCTCAAAAACGGCTCGTTGTTATGCTCTCTCCAGCATGTGCAAGTCTTGACCAATATTCCTCCTATAAAGAAAGGGGCGATGAATTTAATACATTAATACAAGATATATTTACAGCCTAAGGATAGAAAATGCAGATAGTTCTCTATGGAATCAAAAATTGTAATAGTATGAAAAAAGCATGTCTTTTTTTTGAAAAACATGCAATTAATTATGATTTTGTGGATTTTAAAAAAACTCCTCCAAATAGTGATTTATTGCACAATATTTATAAGCATATTCCTATGTTATCACTCATTAATACAAAAGGCACAACTTATAAAAAGTTAAAAGCACAAGGGATTGAAGAATGCACAGATGATATTATCATAGCTAATCCTTCGCTCATAAAGCGACCTTTAATTGTGGTATATAAAAATATCTCTACATCAGAGATTGAAAAAGTGCTTGTGGGACTTCAAGATTTGGAATCTTTATTATGAAATACAGTGTTCTTTTATTGCTATTTTTATCCCATTTTCTCTTTTATTGTAATGCAGAAGATAGAATTAATATTAATATTTTATCGGGTAGCGGAAATAATATGGATATGTTTCAAATTTCTGATAATCCCCCATTTTCAGAAAATACAATGCCTATGAATTCTCCCAACTTTAATAAAGAAGAATATTTGCGAAAGTTTTATGCAGCTTGGGATTTTAGTAAAATTAATACAGATAGAAATGCAATTTTTTATATTGTCCCTTCATTGCAAAATGCTCTTACATATCATCAAGAATTGCAAGAATTGCAAAAAAAGCCACCTAATAAAAATAGCAAAAATTATAAGAAACTTGAGGCAAATTATCGTGCTAAAATAGCAAATTTGCAAAATAAAGTTAACATGTTGCTTGGTGTTGGTGAGAATTTATTACCAAATACAATAGAGGAATTTGCTTCTATTTTAGAAAATATGAATTTAAGTGCATTTTTACAGAATCCACAGCCTGCCATTATTGTAAATGCCACAGCAGTTAGAGCGGTTCCGACGTATAAGCCACGTTACAAAAATAAAAATGATTTTCCCTTTGATAGATGGCAAAATAGCTTTATTTTTGAAGGTACGCCTGTGATGATTTCCCATTTTAGTAAAGATGGTAGATATGCTCATATCCAAGGACCATTCGTGTATGGTTGGGTTGATGTAAGAAATGTGGCATTTGTGGATAGTAGTTTGCGTACCAAAATGCTACATTTTGAGCATTATAAGATTCCAAATAGAGATTTTATTCCATTACGTTACAATAACCAATGGATACTTGATGCACGTATAGGGCAAATATTTCCCTACAGCAAAAGACGAAATAAGCTTTTGACATTTTACAAAGATGTGGATAATTTTGCTCGGATTCGCGAAGTGGATTTTGATTCGTATCTCTTTTCAGATTTTCCTGTGCCTTTTAGTCAAGAGACAATGTCGCATCTCATCACGATGATGAAAGGGCAAAAATATGGCTGGGGTGGATTGCTTGGCAATAGGGATTGTAGCTCTTTTACACGTGATAGTTTTGCAACATTTGGAATCTTTTTACCACGTAATTCAGCCGCTCAAGCACAATTTAGGGGTAATTTTGTGGATTTATCAAAAATGGAGGATTCTAAAAAAGAAGCATATATTATTGATAATGCTACACCGTATGGCAGCATTATTTGGCTTAAGGGACATATTATGTTGTATATCGGATACACAGATATAGGTGGGGTACAAAGGGCTATTGTTGCCCATAGCATTTGGGGAGCAAGACCAACTATAAATAATAAAAAAGAAGACATTCGTCTAGGTGGGGTGCAAATAACCACATTGCATATTGGTGGTGCTTTTACTTCTAATGTTGCTATAAAAAATTCCTTGCTTTCACGTATACAGGGGATAACAAATATCTATACCAAATCAGATAGCAATGCTATGAACAGTATAAATATGCAAACAATGGAAATTACGTATTAATGAATAAATAATTACTCAATGAACATAAACTTGCTGACTTTAGTTATGGGACTATAGGACTTAAAAAAAATAAATTTTTAATATTGAATTATATAAAAATATTTTTTATCCATTCATAAAGTTTGGGTGCCAACTCTAGTGGAGAATCTATAAGATCTATACTAGAGCAAATTGGGTTTGTTGGTATTAGAAAGTATTGGATTTATGCTTGGAAAATAGTCATTATAAATACCAAGATGGACTTGGTAATTGGTGGTCTAAATATAGAATTAAGCAATTCTTTAAGATTACACTAAAGTATTTTAATGTTGTGTTAGTTATAATATCAGTTTTATAGATTTTATATAAATGTATATATTTGTAAGTAATTACATTGTATTGTATTGAATATATATGAATTATTTCGATAATTCATTATCTTTATATCAAGTTTTTAAATTAAAATGAAAAAGTATTTATAAAGTTACCTCAACATTAACATTAATGACAAAGTATCACAAATGTACTAATATGTCTTTTACTATAACATTAAAAACTTAGAATATCATTTCTATCTATATAGCAAGGTTGCCTACTTTTTAAGCTATCTTGTTTCGTTTAAATATCAATGTAATTAACCCAAAATTACATTGATACCATAAAATATAATATAAATATAGGCATTCATTTAATCTTTCACTAAAATTATATGATGGTATTTTTGATTACCGATAGCATGACTTAACACATCTCTATAATGATACAATCTAATTTATATGATGGCATTTTTTTATAAGGCATTGTTGAGAATGCGCTATGTAATGAATGTAGATTAAAATTAAAACTTAGTTTATTTTGTATTCCTTTTTTGTGTTTTATTTTAAAAGAATCTATTTACTATATAATATAGGTTTTGCTTATATGCAGTTTTAGTGCAATTTCTTTGCCATTTTTTATATTTTTAATGTGTTATAAAAGCTAATTATAGTCATTTGCTATTTGTCTCATTTTGTCCAATATACAGATTGAATCTAACATAGTATACATAAAATCTTACTCCAAAGTCCAATCCAAGTTATAAAATGCTTATTTGATTCTGTATCGCAATGAGAGTAAATGACTAAACACTAATTTACCGTTTGCATACATATAAACAGATTTATAAACTATGTGAAAATATTAGCATTTGTGTTTAGTGTGATTGCAATGTCTTGCCAAAACCACTTTTTCTCATCTGTGATGATACGCTTTTTATCAAACAATATCCAGAATTAGCTACATTATTAGAATCTGCCCCCAAAGCCCCACCTTATACGGGAGCAAGGGAATGGCATATCCTTGATATAGATTCTATCGCACTTTTAGAAGAAGTAGTGCAGATAATCACCCCACTTTTACCAGAGCCAAAACCCAAAAAACCCAAAAAATGACCTTGCAAAACTATATCTCCTCGACTAGATATTTGTAACTTTTTTACAAAAAAAAACGAGTTCTTTTAGGATACTTTTTATGGTTATATCAGTAGTATATGATATTATAATTTTACTTTTTTATGTTCGAAGGCTTTTTATGAAAAAATCAGCATTTTTTGCTATCTTGTCTATCCTGCCATCATACACTCTAGCTGATACACTTCCAGATGGAAAACCGCATTATCATAAATTAGAATCTAGCATTGTTACTGCGACCAAAGTACAGACTACTATCGATGAAGCAGCAGGGAATGTGAGTGTGGTAAGCAAAAAAGATATAGAGTTGCGTCCAAATGCTAAGTTTAGCGATACATTACGCGGTATAGAAGGGATACGACAGAGTAAATCACGCGGTATGGATACCTTTGATACTCTTACGATTCGAGGGATTGCCAATGGTGCAGCGATTATGCTTGATGGCGTTATCCTCAATGATATGAACAACAATACCAAAATGATTGTCGCAATGAATCCTGCAGATTTGGAGCAAGTGGAAGTTATACGCGGTCCATTTTCTAATCTCTATGGCTCGGGTGCCATCGGTGGAGCGATTAATTTTGTAACCTCAATGCCAAAGGAATTTAGCACAAATGGCTTTATAGGTTATGGCAATGGCTTTGATAATGATACCGCCCCGCGTAATACTGTGCGAGGCTATGTCTCGGTAGGCGATGCACTTTTGGATAAGCGACTGCGCCTTAAGGCTAGTTACGGCTTTGCGCGTTCTGGTGGCTATGCTGCCGATAGTGCGTGGGTATATCCTGATGATACGCTTTTAAATAATGGTGTGAGTGGGGGAATCCCCTCAAGCAATACAAGCGGGACTCCTATCACCATAATCGGCGATATGGGGCGACAGAGCTATCATACACACGATGTGCGTTTAAGAGCAGAATACGACATTACACCCAATGCGACTATCGATGTAGGTGGAAGTTTTAACAACTATACCTATGACCACCTAGACCAACGCAGCTTTTTGCGTGATAGCAATGGCAATGTGGTTTGGGGAAATAACTCCAATACAAGCTCCACAGGTAATCGTCCTATGCCAATGTATGCTGCTAGAGGCATAGGCAAGGAATACTATAACCAAAGTATTGCTTACATCGGCTATAAGCAGTATTTTAATGAAGCATTGCTCAGTGTGAAGTACTCGAGGATTGATGGCTTTGATACTTTCCACAATCCTGATGGCGGAGCAAACGCTAGTAGTGAATCTAGTGCAGATACAAGCGTGTTTGGTGGGCAAGGCACACGGACATTTACGCGTAGTGGTATTGATAATCTTGATATTTTCACAAGCCTCCCTTTTAATATTCCCTATACCCTAGAACATAATATTTTACTTGGGATTCAGACGCGTCATATTGCGACAAGTATTAGCGATAGCAATATCGCAAATTGGAAGGATTTCTCTAGTCCAAGCCTTGGCACAAGGGCACAAAGGGCAGCAAACTCGCTCAATGTCGGAGGATTTATCGAATGGCGTAGTGTGTGGCTTAAAGGCTTTAGCACATCGCTTGGGTTGCGTTATGATTATTGGCTAGGCTATGGTTATGAGAGCATCTCAAATGGCATAGGAGCCAACACTCCCACAGATAACAATCACAAATCCCAATTTAGCCCCAAGGCAAGCCTTAACTATCAATTTACCTCTACGAGTCTCTTAAAACTCTCCTTTGGACAAGGCTTTCGTGCGCCAAATATGTCCCAACTCATCGCAAACTACAAATATTCTGATGGCACACAAGTGCTTGGGAATCCCTCCTTGCGTCCTGAAAGTGTAACAAGCTTTGATATAGGGATAGAGCAGAAAATCCAAGCGCATTATGAGGGACTTATCAAAGCGTATTATTTCCATACATATTTGGAAGACATCATCTATCGCGATACTGCCAATCAATCCTATCTCAATGGTGGGCTTGCCCTCATTAATGGACTAGAGCTCTCATACAGACAGAATCTCCCGCTTTCTTTTGGGCTTTTATTCACCTACACTTTTACCAACTCACAAATGCTAAAAAACCCTGCTAATACTGCCACAATAGGCAAAAAACTTACAGGCATACCGACACACCTTGCTTATGGACAGATATATTATGATGATAGTCGGTTTTTTGGAAGCTTTGGCGTGGAGTATATGAGTAAGCCTTTTGCTAGAGAGGATAATAGCGATACCATAAGTGGCGTGTATGGTGCGACAGATTCGTATATTTTAGCCGATGTGCGTCTTGGTATGCGCTTTGCCAAACATTATGAGCTAAGCGTGAATGCCACAAATATCTTTAACTACAAATATTATAGCTACTACCGCGCACCCGGTGCTGCATTTTATGTGCAGTTTGGCGCGAAGCTATGAAGCGGATTTATAGAATCTAAAACCGCTGATGACATTTTAGAATCTATATACTTTTAGATTCTGTTACTTTGATACAAGTTTGCAAGACAAGCTTGGTATCGCTCGTAGGGAGTGAATCTGCCCTGTGTTCGTGAGCATACATTACCTGTATTGTAAATTTTGGGATTGTCTAGATTCTGTAATGCGTAGTGTGCTTGTAGATTCTATCTACCCCATAATGGCTTACTCAAGCTAATGATATGCTATAATATGCCATGCTTTTTAAGGATTATAATGAAAATACTTCTTTTAGCTCTTAGTGTATGTTTTGTTTATGCTCTAGATTCTCTACCTAGAGAATCTACACAACTCCACATTTCCAAAATGCAGTCTTTAGACGCACAGTCTCCCTCTTTTATGCGTCTTCAAACCACTCTTGGAAGCACTAACTTCCCTTTCATACTCAAAGATTTTTGGTTTCAAACCCCCTTTAAAACCCCCGCTAAAAGCCATATCTTTCTAAGCTTTTGTGAGGAAATCGCTATGCTTGATTTATGGCAGGACGCGCTGGGGTTAAGCCAGCATGTGTTTAAAGAGCCGCTTCTGCGCCTAAGCAATCCTCGCATAGATTCTCTACCTGCAGTGGGTGGTGGCAGTGGGAGCAGTATCAATCCCGAAACTCTCAAAACCCTCAATCCCGATGTTGTCATCGTATGGGCTGGGGATAAGAGACTTGTGGAGTTTTCACGCAAACTTGGAGTTGCAATCTTAGCGTTTTATCCACAAAATATCGATGAGCTTTTTGTCAATATGGGGCAAATCGCCCAAGTCTTTGATAAACAAGACTTGTTTCTGCAAAAGGCACGATACGCCCTTGCCCTGCTAGATTCACTCCAAAAACCGCCAAAAGATTCTCAAAAAAAAGTAATTTATGTGTGGGACAAACTCACGCGTATTGCTGGCAATACGGGAATGGTAGGCGATATGCTAGAACGTGTAGGTGTGCAGAGTATGGGGGCTAGTGTCGCTTTAGATTCGTATGAGGTGAGTTTAGAATCTCTTATCAACTTTAATCCTGAAGTGATTTTTCTCTGGGGTGGTTCGCCTCTAGCAGAAAAAGACCTTTATGACAATCCGCAATTACAAAACCTCAAAGCTATCCAACAAAGACAAGTGTATAAACTCCCCAAATGGGATAATTGGGGTGTGCGTATCACTCAAACCGCTCTGCTTGTCTCTGCTCTAAGCTATCCGAAAATGTATGACTACAAGGAGGTAAAGACACAGATTCAGACACTCAATGCCACACTCTTTGGCTTACAAGACTTCCCGGAGCGTATAGAGCTCTTAGAGAGAGTGAGAAATGCCCCACAATAATTCCCCAAAACCACATCAAGAGATACCACACCAAGCAAACGCACATAAAAAATATGCCACACAGCACATACAAGCCCCTCAAGATTTCCACATACAATCTCCACTAAATCAGCCCATTATTGCTAAAAAATGCACCCTCAAGCCACCACAAAATACATATTCTAAAATTCACTACCCCTATAAAGCTCTCTGTGTCTGCCTAATCCTACTTGTAGGCTGCTCTGGAGTAAGTATGCTTGTGGGGAATGGAAACTTTGGCATTCCAAACACTAGCATTTTGTTTGATATTCGTCTGCCACGCATTATTTTAGCTATTCTTGTAGGCTGTGTGCTTGCGGGTAGTGGGGCGATTATGCAGGGTATGTTTAAAAATGCTCTTATAGACCCCTTTTTGCTTGGAATCTCATCGGGAGCAGCTTTTGGCTGTGCGCTATGTATATGGCTATATGATAGCTCTTTGGTGCAACTTTTAGCCTTTGGCTTTGCGTACTTGACGATTTTGTGTGTGGTAGGCATATCCTATTTGTGTCGTAATTCAAATATGTCGCTTATCCTCTCTGGTGTGGTTATCTCGGCATTTTTAGGGGCGATGAGCGGGTTTATCAAATTTTTTGTCGAACCACAAAAGGCACAAGCGATTGTGGTATGGCTATTAGGTAGTCTGAATACCGCGCAATGGGGCGATGTGTGGATTGCACTTGTGGGCTTTGTGGTTGGGTTTATACCACTTCTTTGTATGCGTTGGCGGCTTAATGTTCTCTCTCTAAGTGATGAGCAGGCGATTAGCTTTGGTGTGTCTATCGTGAGATTACGCATTGCTACTCTTTTTTGCGTGAGCTTTGCAGTCGCGCTGTGTGTGAGCGTGAGTGGAGTTATTGGCTGGGTGGGACTTGTGATCCCTCACATAGCGCGTTTTTTGTTTGGGGCGGATATGCGGTTTTTACTCCCTGCGAGCCTACTGCTTGGGGGGATTGGGCTTACTATAGCTGATAGTATCGCACGAAATGTAGCATATTTTGATATACCGGTGGGGATTGTTACAAGCTTTTTGGGTGCGCCATTTTTTTTGTTTTTGCTCGTGAGGTTTAGCCATGCTAGAGGGTAAAAGTGCCACAAAGCTTGTGATTAGCAATCTCTCTTTTGCCTACAAACACAAAAAGATTTTTCATGATATTACTCTTGAATGTCAAGCAGGGGAAGTGTGTGCGATCCTCGCCCCAAATGGTGCGGGCAAAAGCACACTTTTTAGAATCCTCCTAGGCATCATAGGTAGAGACTGCATGGGCATCACTCTGCAAAACTATCACCCCAAAGCCTTTAGTGTGCAAGACAAAGCACAAAAGACACGCCCTACAAGCACAATAAACTCACCCAAAGACACACAAGATATTTGTCTGAGCAAACTAGACGCATACAAAAGAGCGCGCTACATCGGCTATATGCCCCAATTTGTGGAAACTCCCTTTGATTATTTGGTGCTAGATATGGTGCTACTTGGGGCAAAAACGCATTTGTTTGGGCTACCAGATTTGGCTATGGAGTGCAAAGCTATGGGACTTTTAGAGGAGCTTGGTATCACACATCTTGCCCTTATGCCTATTACGCATTTAAGTGGCGGACAAAGACAGCTTGTACTTCTTGCCCAAAGCCTTATGCAAGAGAACCCCATTCTTCTCCTTGATGAACCAAGTGCACATTTAGATATCAAAAACAAAGTGCTATTGTTTGAGAGTATCACAGAGCAAACGCGCAAAAAGGGACTTATCACGCTTGTGAATCTCCACGATATAGGGCTTATCTTGCGTTATGCTAATACAGTGTATCTTATCGATAAAGGACATGTATATGCAGCAGGAAATCCTCGGGAGATTCTGACAAGAGAGAATCTGCAAACATTTTTTGGGTTACCAGAAATCACAATCTTAGAAGAATTGTAGGGTAAGCATACTTAAGGATTATTATTGCATGAATTATGGTGAATAAAAAATAAGTGATTGTAGCACTTAAAATCTGTCTAATACTACATGTAGTTTTGTCAAATACGGTGCTGTGGAATAGTGAATAAAAATTTTAATATCAATGCTGTATAAAGTTGTATTGCATAAAGAGTAAATTTGCATCAGTTTGTTCTAAAGTAGCAATTTTTGAGTATTGATGCTATTTGATACTCTATTGCCTTTGAGTTTTTGCCATAGGTAAAGATAGTTTAAAACTATACTTAACTAATGAAGTACTGTTAATTTTCATAATAATCTTTTATAGTTTAATGTAGTGCAACTATTCTGCATAGAATAATTTAAATATTTTTAATTATTATGTATTACTATATTATTTGCCTTATAAAATTATAATTATGTAATGATTGAAAGTTATAATATTCATGCTACCATATTTAATATAAAAAGATTTGACTTATGTTTTAGTGTAGATTCCTTTTGTAGAAATAAAAATTTATAAACATATCGCATTGCAATTATCTATTCTCCAATTTCCCAAAGCTAGAATCTAACATACACGATTCTAAACTCCTTTGAGAAAAGAGATACCTTCCATTGCACACAAAACCAAGTTCTTGCCAATCTAGCTCATTAAGTCTTGT
>CASFZH010000029.1 GCA_949299115.1 uncultured Helicobacter sp.
ACTATTTAATACAAGCTTACATTGCATGTTTAAAATTAAAGTCTTACTCTTACTAAATAGAATAAAAATGACTACACTTTGATTGTAAATGTGGATATATAGAATTTATATTTTTCAACATTTATTATATCACCACAACAACGGAACTAAAAAGTCTGGAGCATATTGATTTATAGTTAAAAAATCATAACGAACATTGCTATAAAAACTAATTATTTTTTATAATATTAGAAATCTTATAAGCTAGTATATTAGAAGATATTTCTAAATGTTCTTCTACTTTTTCTACCTTTCCATGTTTAATAAAATTGTCTTCAATTTCAAAACTTACAATTTTTGGAATCTTCTTAATACTCTGTGCATTATATAAATCATTTGCCAATTCCATAATTGCAGAAGCAACACCATTAATTTTATAATTATCACTAAGCACAAAAATAATGTCATATTCTCCAAAATATGCCATCAAATTTTTAGAATCAAGTGGTTTTAAATAAACTAAATCAAGTAAATCAGCCACTATGTGATAATTTATGTACAAATCAACAATGGTATGCAAACCTCTCCCTACACCATTACCATAGCCCATAATAAGAATATTTCTCTTTTGCTTGTTATCACGTTCTATATGTTGCCAACAATCTCGCACAAGCATTTGGGATTGCAGACATTTCAAACATTGCATATAAGTAGACATTTTATCCTGTATCTCTTGCAACAAGAATCGAAATATCTTCTCCTCATTATTGTGATAATCATGTAAAAATAAATCAAACAAAAACCTACCACGTGGATAACGAAAGGCAGTAGGAGTATCAAAATCTACACTTGCATCAAGAATATATTCTAAGGTTTGATTACTCCTTGGTGATAAAAGAGTAAAATTTGGAATCATACGTAAATATGCTACATCAAAAAGTCCCTGATGTGTTTCTCCGTCTTCTCCAACAATACCAGCCCTATCAATGCAAAATACTACAGGAAGTTTCATAATGCTAACATCATGAATAATTTGGTCAAAAGCTCTCTGCAAAAAAGTAGAATAAATAGCAATATAAGGTTTCATACCTTCTTTTGCCATAGCTGCCATAGAAGCAGTAGCATGTTGCTCTGCTATTGCAACATCAAAAAATCGATGAGGATACTCATCTATAAGTTTATCAAGCCCAGTGCCACTTGGCATTGCAGCAGTAACACCAACAATTCTAGAATCATTTCTTGCCATTTTTAAAAGCTTATTACTAAATACAGAGGTTGGACTTTGAATCATTGAAGTGCTTAGGGGTTTGCCACTTAATAAATCAAAAGGAGCAACACCATGCCACTTTTCATATCTACCCTCAGCAATTTTATATCCTTTACCTTTAATTGTTTGACAATGAATAAGCACAGGTCGATTGGTGTTCTGCACACTTTTCAATGTCTCTACAACCTCTTCTATATCATTTCCATCAATTGGTCCAATATAATCAATACCAAATTCCTCAAAAAGTAATCCCGGTGTAATAAGCTTGAAACTTTCTTCAAATCTTTTTGCAATAAAAGCCGCACTATCTGGCATTTTATCTACAATTTTTTTAATTTTTTCTCGCATAGACTGATAAAAAGGGCTGGCAATAGTTTTAGACAAAATTTTAGACATTACCCCAATAGGCTTTGCAATGCTCATTTCATTATCATTTAAAATAATTACTACAGGCAATCGTAAATCACCTAATTCATTTAATGCTTCATATACCAATCCTGCACTCATCGCACCATCTCCTATCATAACAACAGGTTTGGTAGAAAGATTTTTAAGTTTTTTAGCCTTTGCAACACCAACAGCAAGAGACAAAGAAGTAGAACTGTGTCCAGCTATAAAATAATCGTATTCACTTTCATACGGAGCCACAAAACCACTAATACCATTAAACTGACGCAAAGAATCAAAATCATTGTATCGCCCAGTCAAAAGTTTATGAGCATAGGCTTGATGACTCACATCATAAATAAAAGGATTTTCTCTGCAATTAAATACGGTGTGCATGCCAATAATAAGCTCTACAGCCCCCAATGTTGAACTAAGATGCCCACCATTTTTACTAACAACTTCCAAGATTCTATGTCGTATTATTTCTGCAATTGTTTGTAACTCTAAAATAGAAGCATGTTGCAGTCGTGATTGGATATTTTCTCCCGCTTGGAATCTTTGCACTAAGTCTGAATGCACTGCAACTTGTTGTAAAGTGGATTCTAAATACATATTGTAAGTATGTAGATTGGAAACAGTGTTGAAACATTGTTTTTGCATCTGACTCCTTAAAATCTAGAATCTTTATTGTTTATAAGTATATAATTATAGCATCTTCTTACTTGTTTTTTACTGTGATACCACATAAAATCAAGTAGGCAATTTTTGAAGTATTACAATATGTGATATTCTAATAAAACGAATTGCGGTTATCGTTTAATGTAACACAAATACCAAACATATCTATAAAAGAACATTTCTATCATTCTTACCATGTCAACATTTTACTGACACTATAGTAATAATTGTTATACTTTAGATGAGGCTAATTCATCAATTTCTTTTAAAATCGGAATTAATGTTCTTAATTTATCAATTGCAATCATATTGGGACCATCGCTCAAAGATTCTGTAGGATTAAAATGTGTTTCCATAAAATAACCATCTACACCAACACTTCCAGCTGCACGTGCAAGATATGGCACAAATCTAGAATCTCCACCACTTTTACCACCAAGACCACCTGGCATTTGCACACTATGTGTTGCATCAAAAATAACTGGGGCAAAACCTCTCATAATCACAAGAGAACGCATATCAACCACAAGATTCCCATAACCGAATGAACTGCCTCGTTCTGTAAGCCATATATTATACTGTTGACTTAAGGAATTGGCATTATTATCAAAATCTGAATTAGTAATAGCAGGATTACGTGTTTTTAAGACTTTCAAAACACTATACTTCATATCAGCAGGATTCATGAATTGCCCTTTTTTAATATTAATAATAGATCTTGTATTAGCTACTGCAACCAACAAATCGGTTTGTCTACATAAAAATGCTGGAATTTGTATAATATCAACTACCTCTTCTAAACTCTTTGCCTGATAGCTCTCATGAATATCTGTGATAATCTTATAACCAAAATCTTTTTTAATATTTTCCAGAAGTCTTAAACCTTCTTCTAGTCCCGGACCTCTAAAACTTTCTAAACTTGTGCGATTAGCTTTATCAAAACTTGCCTTAAAATAAAACTCAATATCTGGGTCATCATTAGCAAATTCCAATTCCTTAGCGATTTTATAAAGGTTGGTTTCATTTTCGATAACACACGGACCACTTAATAATATCATAAATAAACTCCTGTAATATTTTTTATAATCTTAAAATTGTCATATACAATAGCTTTCCTTATGTTGTATAAATTATGCAAACTTTGTTACATTAATAACAATATTTCGCGATAATTTAATGTTCCTCTCCCAAAATTACACAGATAATACCTACAAAACCACATACAATACCAATATATTGCTGGGTAGTCAACTGTGGATCAAAAAAGAAAAAGGAAATCAATAAAATTCCAATTAATCCTACAATTTCCCAAGTTGAATATGCAACCCCTAAAGCAATTGTCCGCAATGCAAGAGACATAAAATAATATGAAACTCCAATCATTATCAGCAAAATAGCTTTAGCAATTAAAGGTATTGGGATAGTAAAGTCAAATAGCAAAATATTGTTTTCAACACTATAAGAATCTAACAACATAGGGATTACCTTAAGCGAAGTTACCCCGCCTACTTCTAATAGAATTGCAAAAATCAAAAAAAACCATGCTAATGCACGATTACTATTTTTAACATTTTGTATCTGCATAGTATTCCTTTAAATCAAGTTACGATAAATTACATTTCCTGCTCTTCAAAGAATAATCTCTTATTTCATAATTTTATTTATCATTATTGTTATTTTTTAATATAATCATTTCATTTCTAACTTTTATTATTTTTTTTTCTGAAACTACTCACATCCTTATACTGATATAGTTTAATGTAAATTGCATATTAGTAAAATTATAGCTCCTATAAAATAATACTGCCACCTTCTGCTAATCACATATTAATAAGGACAATCATAATAACTAATTTGTATTTTTGAGAAAATACAAATCCTACATAGTACAAAAAATCTCATTACATCTGATTCCATATTAAAAACAAATGAATCAAAGCAATCATTATTTTCATCAAGACATTAACAATCCATTGCTTTAATATCATTTGAATAAATAATCAAATTGCAATAGTTAAACCCCAATTACTTATCAAAGTACTAGTAAATTGCATAATTAATTTTTTATTTTCATCGTTTGCATATCATGAATCATATTAACACATTAGCATCAATATATGGTAATTCAAATGCTCTAGCGACAGATTCTAAAGCTATTTTACCATCATAAGCATTCAATCCACCAATAGCACCCGGCATTTTCAACATTTCTTTCCAACCGTTATTGGCTAAACTTAACACATAAGGTAAGGATTCGTGAGAATACGTAATGCTTGATGTCCTAGCAATAACACCTGGTATATTTGGTACCCCATAACATATCAAATCTTCCTCTATGTAAATGGGATTATCATGTGTAGTTTGTTTTACGCCCTCAATACAACCACCTAAATCTATAGATACATCAAAAACAACTCCACCTTTATTCATAAGTCTCAAATGTTCTCTTTTTACAACTTTTGGTGTTGCGGTAGCAGTTATCAAAACGGCTCCAATTAAAACATCAGCATTGGTTAAAGCCAAACGTATAGATTCCTCATTCGCATAGAGAAGTTTCACTTTATTATTAAATACAAGTGGATGGTTTGCTAATTTTAATGTATCAATATCAAGCACCCAAACATCAGCCCCCATACCTACAAGTACTTTAGCAGCATTCATGCCAACTGCACCACCACCTACAATGACTACTTTTGCTGGCTGCACTCCTGCACAACCGCCAATCAAGATTCCACGTCCACCATAATTTGTCGCTAAAAGCGTGGCTACATGCTGTGCTGCAAATTTGCCTGTAACTTCACTCATTGCCCCTAGAATAGGATAATTACCCTTTGGTCCAGCAATAGTTTCTCCACAAATTGATGTAACCCTAGAATCCACCAAAGCTTGTGCTAATGTTTTAGAATAGGCTAAGTCCAAAAAACTATACAATATCATATCTTTGTGTAAATATGTAAACTCATGTTCAATGGGTTCTTTACATTTCACAAGCAGTTGGGCTTTTTGCCATACATCTTTAGCATTTTGTAGAATTATAGCACCAGCCTCCTCATAATCACTATTACTATAACCTATTGTGCTACCTAAGCCATTTTCTATATATATTTCATGTTTAGGATTAGATTGTTTTACTATTTTAACATCATTCGGAACAAGTCCCACCCTATGTTCATGATTCATTGTTTCTTTTGGAATACCAATAATCATATTATATCCTTTTATTTACATAACTTTTTGAAATTATAACTGACAAAACCAAATTAATTACAATTTAAGCATTATATTATCTGACAATTTTAGTAATTCATAACTTATAATTTAGATTTAACAGATAACTTTGTTGCTATATTTCTAAATTTTAAAATACCCCATTTGCTTCTTCAGTGTATCCGATATTTCTTGCAAATTTTCAATTGTGTTATTGGCATTCTGCAATGATTTTTCCGTGTTAATAGATAATTCGGATATATTATGCACATCTTTTGTAATATCCGTTATAACAGACTCTTGCTGACTTGATGAATAAGCCACCTCCTTGGCTTTCGCTAAAGAATCTTGTGCTTGATGTTGAATTTGATTAAGTAATGTTACAGAATTTGAGATTAAATCTTGCCCTTTTTGAATCTGTGGAACAACTTCTTCTATGGATTGCACTGATGTTTCTATACTACTTTGAATAAGTTGAATAATTTTGGCTATCTCACTTGTACTAGTTGCAGTTTTTTCGGCAAGTTTTCTAACTTCTTCTGCTACGACTGCAAAGCCTCTGCCGTGTTCCCCTGCTCTTGCTGCTTCTATGGCTGCATTGAGGGCTAAGAGATTAGTTTGGTCAGCAATTTCTGCAATTAAACTCGCACTTGTGCTAATCTCCAACGATTGTTGCTGTAATCCTCGCATATTAGTAGCCGATGAATTAATAAGCTGCGTAATTTTACCAATTTCTTCTGCCGTCGTATGAATTACTTCTACACCTTGAGAAGATAATTCAACACTTTTTGTTGCATTATCTTCAGAAAGTTTGGCGGTATGCGAAATTTCTATTATTGCTTCGTTTATGACATTAATCTTTCCAACAATATCTGACGAGCTTTGCACTTGTATATTTGAAGCAACTTGTGCTTCATGAGACACCTTAGAAATCTGACGTGTTACATCATTAATCTGATTAGAAGAGTTTACAATGGTTTCAACAATTTCTTTAAGATGTTGTTGCATTGTAGCAATTGAAGCTAAAATACTCTCCTTTCCTTTATATTGTATGTTTTCACGTAAATCTCCATTTGAAATTTTGGAAACCACATGTGAAGCTATATATGGTTCACCACCTAAAGAATTTAGAATATTACGTAAAATGTAAATTGCAATCAAAACTCCAAAAATAACACTTACCACAACAAGCACAATTAAAATAAACTCAAAGTCATCTGTCCCATCACGCAATTTTTTAGTAAGATCTTGATTCTTATTTTCCTCTAGGTCAATAAATTGATTAATTTGTGCAAGCCATTGAGTAAACAATGGAGATATTTTTTGAAAAGTTTGCATGGCTAATTCATCTTGGGAATTTTGTTTTAACGTTATAATCTCATCAACTAAAGGAGCAGCCGCCGCTCTAGTTTTTTCAATATTTTCATAAATATTTTTTTCTTGTGAATCAAACATATTATTATTGATAAATTTTTGTGACATATTAATTGCAGCTTCATCATAAAATTGTTTTAATCTCAACACATCAGCACTTAAAGCAGTAATTATTGCCTTATTAGCTGAAGGTGTAAGGACAATATCGCGAATGCTTATTGCCCTATCATGCACACTGCCTCTAAAGTTGATAGCATATCTTTGCTTTAAGGCATTCACGTCATTAATTTGATTTAATTGCTCAATAATGTGGTTTATCTTATATAAACTAATAATCACAATAACACAAGAAAAAACGATTAGAATACCGAAACCCATGCTAAGTATTGTGCTAACACTTGCTCTCTTTGTAGTAGCCATAATGCCTCCCAAAATCGAGATAGATATCTCAACTCATTTAAATAAAGGTTGGAATAACAAAAATATATCGTATAAAAATTAAAAATTTTCACACAAAGTTCAAAGTTTTTAATAAAATTTCGTACTTCTTTTCTATAAAAAATCAAAAATAAAAACTTAATTATGCTCATTTTGGGCACTATAAGCAAATTTTACATAAATAGCTAGAGCAACAAGCAAGATTGCTACACCTATAATCAAATAAACAGAATATAGTAATTTTTCTGGAGAATAAATAGTAAACTTAAAAACAAGCATTAACGATTCAATAGCTAGTGCTACTACTATTGACCCCAGAAATCGTATCATTGTTCTGTGTACGGTATAAGTTCTTTGTCCAATATTTTTTCCCAATACTTCCTCTTCAAAAATAGCCTTTACCAAATCAAAAATAGCTAATGCAAGTGTTAAAAGAATTGTAGATTCAAAAATATCTTCTATCTTAAAATTACCAAATTCCAATAAATCTTCAGACCAAAATTTCACCATACCTTTAACCATAAGCACAAATGATACAAAGGCAAGTGAAGTTGAAAAAAGGAAATACATAACAATACTAAAATTTGAAAATGTGTTGAAAAGATTGCTAGGGGAACTAATCTTTATAGCATCTTTGACATATATATCAATACACACTACAAAACATAACTCATGTTTATGGTTATACACAGGATAAGCTGCAGTTACAACAAGATTTCCATCAATTTTTGATGGATATGGATTGGTAATAATACATCTTTGTTCATCAATTGCTTCATAAAAATATGCACGATTTGCAAAATTTTTTTTATCATTTGGTAAAAAATTTTTTTGTTGCAGAACATCACTAACTTGTGTACCATTACTATCCAAAATATACATAGAATCAAAAACCTTTATTTCATCTTTAATACGTGTTAATCCACTTAATACGTTTTCAAAACTTGGATTAGGCATGAAGTTCTTAATATTCTGCGTAAAAAGATAACACATATAAGCACGCAATTCATTGCGGACTTTAGAATACGTTATAATGTCTCTTGATAACATATTTATCCTTTTAAAAATTATTTAAAATGCTATGAGAATATTATAATGAACTTATTTTAAATAAAAACTATATTGTGATTTGTAATGATATGATTTTGATGATTTATTTTATAAATAACATATAATAAATTTTATACTTAAATATTGAAAACACGGTATAATCACGATGTTATTACAATTATAAAGACTAATTTAGAACAAAAGGTGTTATAATGTATTATAGTGGGATTATAATTGTTGGATTCTTGCAATTATTTATAATGACAATTATTGTAGGTTGTGCTTCTCCAACACAAAGCATTCGAGATAGAGATGCCCAAATGAATGCTATTGATGAGAGACTTAAAGATTGGCAATTGAGCAATCTACAAATGGCATGTGATAGCTGTAACTTTTATATGCAAGAATCAATCAAAAATCAAAATGCAAAGGTTAACCAAGGAGACACAAAACTATCACGTAGTGAATCTGGAATTAAAGTCTATCGACTCGATGATATTGATATAGAGCATGCCTTTATTACTCTCTTAGATTCCAATATCTTTGCACAACGTATCAATCGAGACCACAAAATACATTTAATAGAAGCTATTAAAGCACAAAGAAACGATTTTTCTGAAAAAAGCAATTTAGAGAGAATTGATATGAACGGATTTAGTTCTATTTCTTATGCAAAACGTCTCAAAAATAATCCATCTTTGCCAAGAGTTATGCTAGATTCTGTTTTTATGTTTCAAGGAGAAAATATAATACAAAATTTTACAGATTCATTGGAAGGCTTCATTGTTGGAAATAGCATTGTCATTTTACATTTTTATAGTGAAAGTCAATCTTGGAGACGATAGAGATGATAACTGTATGTTTTTGTATTTTTAGTGTAAGGAAAATATCATGAATCTTATTCAACAGATTATAGAAACACAAGATGAGTTTGTAGCAATTAGGCAACATATTCACGAAAATCCAGAATTAGGATTCCAAGAATTTAATACTTCAAAATTAATAACAAAACTTCTCAAGGAATATGGCTATGAAGTCCACAATAACATTGCAAAGACTGGCGTTGTTGGGGTTTTAAAGAAAGGAGATAGCACAAAAGCTATCGGATTACGTGCTGACATGGATGCATTGCCCATACAAGAAGAAAATAACATAAGCTACAAAAGCAAAAAAGACGGAATTATGCATGCATGTGGACATGATGGACATATTGCAGCATTACTTATGACGGCAAAATATCTTGCAAAGTGCAATTTCAATGGAACTATAAATCTTTATTTCCAACCAGCAGAAGAAGGTGTTGGTGGAGCTTTATGTATGCTTCAAGAAGGTTTATTTGAAAGATTCCCTAGTGATATGATTTTTAGTTGGCATAATATTCCTATGGATTCTAATAAAATTTTTTATCTTAAGAGTGGTGCAATGATGGCATCATCTGACCATATTAAAATTGAAATATATGGTAAAGGTGGACATGCAAGTGCCCCAGAAAAAACAAGAGATTCTATTTATGCTGCAGCATGTTTGATTCTTGAATTACAAGGCATTATATCACGCAACATAGCACCACAAGATTGTGCAGTGATAAGTATAGCGGGTATACATGCTGGGAATGGACAAGCATATAATGTTATTCCAGATGATACCACATTGTTATTAAGTGTTCGCACTCTTGATTCACAAATAAGGGATATGGTATTAAATCGCATTCAAACAGTCTGTAATGGAATTGCTGCTATTCACAACGTTACTGTTACCACAACTTTTGACAGTGTTGCAGCAGTAACCTACAATGATGAACAAGCTAGCGTATTCGCCACAAAAATTGCAAGGGATATCTTTGGTGAAGAGAATTGCGAATTTCATCATAAACCACTAATGGCAAGCGAAGACTTTTCATTTATGTTGCAAAAAGTACCCGGTGCATATGCTTTTTTTAATAACGGAAACACGCCCTATGTACACAATACAAAATACATTTTTAATGATGATATTTTGCCTCTTGTTGCCACATATTTTTCAAAACTTGCACTTGAATATCTGCAATAATGTAAAGCAGAAGTATTGTGCATATAAATAAAAAATACTAACAACAACGATTTTTCATGACTACATACCTCTTCACTTCTACACTAAATTAATAGTCATCATTGTATTATAAATATTGCACACACAATATTTATAATATCATAGCAGAAAACCATAGAATCTTAAAATATTAAGTTTATGAATCAAGAGTATAGATTGCACCTTGCAACCATTTTTTTGCCGTAACTTTGAGTTTATTGACATTATCGCTTGCAAAGAAAGCAATAGAATTTTTAGGATTTTTTACCACACAAAAATGTTGTTGTAAAAAAGCCGCAATAGCCTCTCCAGAATGAATAAAAATTGTTTTTTTTTGAAAGAAATTTTGCAAAGCTTGGAGCAACAGTGGAAAATGAGTGCAGCCAAGAATAATTGCATCTGGTTTCAAAGTAGGTGAAAAATAATGTTTAAAAACAGATTCTACAATAGCCCCTGTAAAAATATTTTCTTCTACCAAACTCACAAATAAATTCGTGGCAATATTTATAATGTTAGTATATCCAATTTCACGTAGCTTTGAATCATAGCTACCAGATTGTATTGTAGCTTCTGTGCCAAGAACAAGAATCTGTTTATCAAAAGAAATACATTTTTGCTGCAATGCAGCAATACCCGATTCAATGACACCAATAACAGGGATAGAAGCACATGTTTGCATTGCTTTGAGAGCATGTGCTGAAGCAGTATTGCAAGCGACGATTAACAAATCTAGGTGAAAATGTTGAAAAAACTCTAAAGCCTCAAGGGAAAATCTTACAATTGTTTCATGATCCTTATTACCGTAAGGCACTCGTGCGGTATCACCATAATAAACGATATATTCAAAACCAATTTCTTCAATAAGGCTTTTTAATACACTTAATCCACCAACACCACTATCAAATATTCCTATTTTTCTAATCTCTCTCATAAATATATCCATATATTATATTCTTTAAAGCTCATGAAAGAATATAAACTGTAGCGAATCTTCTAAAAAAGAAGCATTTTACTATTCCAAATTTAAGTATTTTAGCATAAAACCATAAATACATAAATTCATTTAAATAGCTATACGCCACTCTTTTAATAACTCTAAAATAATCATCGAACGATGTATTTTCGGGATTATTTACGAATCAGACCTATTTTACTATAATTAATAATTATAGTAACGAACCATACTATTATAATCTGTTAATAATTAAAAAATGAAACTATATAACATCATTATGCAAAGTATTTAAAAAAATAAGAGATATTGTTTATTAAAATAATATCATTATCAGAAAGTAATATGTGTTTCACTCAATATTTTATTATTTTAGAATGTATTATGAGATATCATTGGGTGTAGCTATAAGCCGAGTTCTGTTTTAGGCAATTATTTATCTTGATAATATTTCACAATATTATTCTAGCGAATAGCTAAAATGAGATATTAACCTGCTATTCTTGCTACGGATTAGGTTTACATGGCATTTTTTGTTACCAAAAAATCGGTGAGCTCTTACCTCGCCTTTTCACCCTTACCAAATGTATACATGTGGCGGTATATTTCTGTTGCACTATCTCTTAGGTTACCCTAGCCATTTGTTAAATGGAATCCTATCTCGGTAGCTCGGACTTTCCTCTTTTATATAAAAAGCAATTACCTGCTACACCAAGATGAAATAATAGCAGAAAAATAAAGATTTTTTGCCTATATTAACTTTTGTAACTAAATCTTATGACAAATAACATCAATCAAATAACATCTCATAGTGCTATATTAAACAAGAATATACCTTTAAATAATAGGATAACAACAAAACCATTGCATTATGATTTTATGAATATGTAAAAACAGAAAATAATCCAGACATTAATCATATTCTTGCAAGATTCCATGCCCAAAACCTTGAGTATAGAAAAGCCACAGAATATTACCTCAAAGCCCTAGAATATGGTAAAAATGTAATAGGCATGCGTATTAAAGACGTAATAAAAGAGGGATTAGTTGTGTCTTCAAAACTTATAAGCAAAGATAGACTAGACTTTAAAAATGCAAAAAGTCATTTTGTGAAATTCTACAAAGAAGCCTACTTCATGGGATTAATAGAAGATGAAGAAAAAGAATTAGAAGTGCATTTTGCACTTGATAGACAAAAGGAGTTTGATTCTTATTTCCCATATCTATTTTGTGAAAAACCAAAAAACACACAAGCCTTTTTAAATATTACACCCAATATGAGCGAACTCATAAAAGACAGAGACATTACAATAGACTTTGACAAACCAAACAAGTGGCTTACAGATTTTCCCAATCCCATTACACAACTTATGTATTGTTGTGCCAAAGGAGATAGAGAATCTGTTAAGAAACTTTTAGATTCTGGAGTTGATGTCGATGTGTTAAAACGTAATGATAATGCCAGTGCTCTGCATTTCTGTATCAATGAATTTATACCGAATTATTGCGAAGTAACACAAGAACATATCGAAATCGCCAAGCTACTTATCCCACGTATGAAAAAAGCAACCTTGCATTCAAGACTAGTAAAGAAAAAAGAGACTATACTCTCTCGCTGTATTGAACACGGAATAGTTGAGCTTGTAGAACTACTTATCAAGCATGATATAGATTTAGAGGCAAAAACTTGCACTGCAGATAATGCATCGAGTCTGTATATGTGTCTAGAGTGTATCCGTAGGGCTAAATATGGCCTTTTTACAAACAATACGCCAAGAATAATGACTGCAGATGCAACAGATAAAGAAGTAAGAGAACTAATACGAATGAATCCAATGACAGCTCATGTGATATTTGAGGAGGATTATAAAAAATGCTTTGAGGTATACAAAGAAATTTACAACAATGAAGAATTAAAAAATATAGTAGAGAGTCTCATGTGCGATCGTTATAGGAAACGCAAAGAAAACTACTATAAGATATTTGATATGATTGTAGATTCTATCAAACATGTAGATATAGTGCAAGAAAATGCCTCAAACTTCACACCACTACTCTATGCAACAAAGATTAATGAGACAGAGTTAGTCAAAAAGCTTATAGCAAAAGGGGCAAATAAATACCATAAAAATGCTGATGGCAAAATGCCCTACGACTTTGCACAAGTACATTATAATCTTGAGTTAATGTCATTATTGCGATAGGAAATACCGTGAATTTTGCAAATAAAGTGTATGGTATATGTCTATCAAAACGAGCCTTAAAGAATGGCATGACTTACAATCATCTACAAACAAAAGAGGAATATTTCAATTTCTTGCAACAAGAAATTGATAATGCCAAGTCTACATATATATCATACGGATATGATTCAAAAAAAGAGAAACAAGAGATTGCAATTCGTATTGTTGATTCCAATAATAACGAACGAATATTTTTCTGCTCTGCCAAAAAAGATAAAATGAAATATAATATCTTGTATTGCTTTAGCTCCCTTGCAAATCCTATCGCCAATCATGAGAAAAAGATTCTAATAACATGTAAATTTAAAATCTGTAAAAACAACAGTCTACATGAAAATTATCATGACGCCAATGAGCTATGAGAATTTGTGCAACAACATTTTGATACACCAACAAATTCCAATATTTCTACATCCGTAATCTTAGATTCTAACAATGAAACATATAATACAGTAATCTTGCCTCCACCTAATGCTCTTAGAGAAATGCAATTACCAACACATTGCGACACAAATGCAACAAATACAACCACATCATATTGCTTTACAAAAGCAATATGATGACTACTCTGCTATCCAAAACTCTTATGAAGCCCTCACACAGTCATCAATAAATATACTCTCATGCAATGAAATCCTTACTCTATTTCAACATATCTTTATATATACTAAAAGCTACATTATCATACATTGCCCTTGGGTATATGATAATGTTTTGAGGCAATATCAGCCACTTTATAGAAAAAGCACTAGAAAGGAAAGTAAATATTACAATAGAGATTGGCATGAATAAACGAAATGATTCAAATCAAAAAGCAATGACAGTAACAACAGAGAATCTGCTTAAATTATAGAAGAGAAATACAAACTTTTTCATTATTATAAACGTGAAAACTGTGACCATTCAAAAGTGCTTATATGGAATGACGAAAGAACAGAATGGATTCTTGTAGGGAGTTTCAATTTTCTCTCATTTTATCCAAGACAAGAAGATAACAGAGAAGAAACTGCAATAATTACAGATAATAAAATACTTATTCATCGCTACAAAAGCTATAAAATTATATCCCCATAATACAGCTATCACAGAAAAATCGTAATCCTGCAAAACAGAATCTTATTATAATAACAAAACACAATTCTCTATAATTTTTATCAACAACAGAGTAAAAGAGATTCTATATAAAATAGATGGAAATATGTTTTACATGATAATTTGTTTTACTCACAATATAGACCACTCTAAAAACTATTTATACTACTTTTTTATAAAATACTCACTATTAAGGATACATATTTTTTTTTTTTTTGATATTATTATTTATCATATTTATCTTGAGGATTATGTAATGGATAGTAAAAATAGTGTTATAGATAAAGAAGCTAGAAATAAAATTTTAGAACAATTAGAGAAATTTGAACATGAATATATTGCACCACATATCATATTGACCGCACGTGAAGTAAAAAAGGTAGCAAATAATAATTTAAAACGTTTTAATATTGGGGTTGAACAATTAAAAATTCTACATATTCTTAGTTTTGTAAAAGAATTAAATATAAATGAAATTGCCAAGATTTTATGTAAAGACATAGGAACAATAAGTCGATGTGTAGAATCTTTATGTAATAAGAAATACATCATAAAATTTAAACAAACAAATGATAGACGCATTCATATTGTGAGTTTAACGCCAGAGGGTCGAGTATTTTTTGAAAAAATCGATCAATCATTTAAAGCCATTATGCAGTCATTAGAAGCGATTTTTTCAAAAGAAGAGAAAGAGCAGCTCCACAAAACTTTAGATAAAATAATCGCATATCATAAGTAGCATATGTCTATGGTAAATATTTTATACTTGCAAAGCACTATTCAAAAATATATGCAACTCTTGTTATTACTAATTGTTGTTAATGCAGAATTACTCATGGCAAAACCCATTTCTGTTGCTACAACACCAATTTATAAAGGTTCTTTAGAAAAACAGAGTACTTTTGTAGGGTCGCTTAATTACAAAGAAAGCTCAAAAGTTGCGAGTCAACAACGTGGTGTTGTTGATAAAGTATATTTTAATATTGGCGATAGGGTTCGAAAAGGACAAAGACTTGTAACGCTTAATGCTGATATTGCAAAAAAAGAATTAGAAGTCAAGTTTGCAAAACTGCAAGAAGCAAAATATCAGGCTCAAAAGATTCAAAATGAATTAACACGATATAAAAACCTTTTAGATACGCAATCTATTGCATTACAGCAATATGAAAATCTAGCTTTTGAATTAAAAGCAAAAGAAGCCAACATTCTCTCATTGCAAGCCGATTATGATCTATCACAAGAAGAAATTAATAAAATGACCATCGTCTCACCATTTAATGGAGTTATTTTGGATAGATTAACTAGCGTTGGAGAGTGGCTTAATATTGGCGATCCGGTGGCATTAATTGTTAATACTTCTCAAATCGAAGTCATTGTATATGTCCCAAGTAATATTTCTGGCTATCTAAAATTAAATCAAAAAGTTACGCTTACAATCAATAAAAAAAATTATACTGGCACAATCTCCGCTTTGATTCCAAAAGCAGAGATTCGTTCAAAAACCTTTCCAGTATATATTAAAATAGCTAATCAAGCTCATTTTTTTGATGGAATGGCAGTTGATGTACACTTAAATACGGAAGGTAAGGCATATGGATTTATTGTGCCAAGAGATAGTATAGTTATGTATCAGAATAAAAGCGTGGTGTTTGTAGTGCGCAATAATATTGCGAGTAGCATACGTATTAACATTTTAAGCCTACAGGATAAACAGGCAGTTGTTTTAGGGGCTTTTTTAGATTCTGATATGATTGTATTAAAGGGGCAAGATAGACTATATGATGGTGTAGAAGTTGCAGAATCTAAACCACCTGTACAACCAAAAACCACAAAAAAGCAACACAATAAATAATATGTCAGATAGAATCATAAAATAATATCCATAGATTTTTAGATGAAGGGGTAGAGTTGCAGAGAGTTTTATTAGATACATCAATCATCTTAGATGACACATATAATCTTATTTATTTATATAAACAACACAAACAGCTTTATATCACTGATGTTGTATTAGATGAGTTAGATAGTAAAAAAGATCTTCAAAATGAAAGCGGATATTTTGCAAGAGAATTCTTCCGTTGCATAACCAATGTTGCACAACAAACATCTTGCGATTTGATACAAGCACACACAAATGACTTGATTGTGCAGCTTGAATGTGTATTTGAGGAAATATGTATACCAATCTGCGTCATTACACGTTCTCAATATAAAACACAATATATTGATTACGGCTATAATGATGCTAAAATTCGCGAAATTGCAAAGGATTACTCCCTTATCTTACTCACAAATGACATTGCATTACGCGTTCGCTCCATTGCCGATAACATAGAATCATATCCGTTTAAACGTTTGCAAATTAATAATCCAAAAGACATTGACTTTATTACAAAAATCTCTCTTTTAAGAGGTCTAAGTAACAGAGAAAAATTTGAAAAGAGTGATGATTTTCAAAAACAAACAAATTGGCATATTTTTGAAATTGAGGAATACGATTATACTGATACAACACGTTATCTTACGGGTAAAAAATATTTTGGCATAAAACATAATAATACATTAGAAATTCTTGATATAGATTCTATTATCAAAGAATCAAACCCATATATTTTACCTATAAATATTGAGCAAAAACTCGCCTATACCATGCTTATACATCCCTCTAATTTTTTAAGCATTATTACAGGTAGTACAGGTAGCGGCAAAACACTCATGGCATTGCAAGCGGGTATAACATTGCAAAAAGCTAAAATAGTCGACGGCATTGTGTATATGAGGAACACTATTACCGCTAATGATAAAGAAGCAGAACTTGGCTTTCGAAAAGGCGATGAAACACAAAAGCTGCATTATTTTATGTATCCACTTTTTAGCAGCATTAATTTTATCATCGAAAATCTTAAAGAACATTCTTTAGCAAAAAGGATTGAATATCGTGGTGAAAGTCGTGGATTTGACAAAGAAGATGCGACACAATATTTTTTAGAAAAACATTGCATTGAGCTGCTTGACATAGCTCATGCGAGAGGTATTAGTCTGCATAATAAATTTGTCATTTTCGATGAAGTCCAAAATGCCTCCGATGCCACAATAAAGCTTATTGGAACAAGAATAGGAGAAAAAAGTAGAATCGTATTTTTAGGGGACTATAACCAAATAGATCACCCCTACTTAAACAAATTTCGCAATGGAGCACTAACCCTTTTAAATAAAGCACAACAAGATGATTATATATTTGGCTTACAATTTAAACACACTATCCGTAGTCAAACTGCACAATGGTTTGATGAGCAACTCTAATATAAAATTATTATATTATTTTTTATATTTCATATTTACAATATGAATCTTAATTATAATAGGATATTTAAAACACAAGAATAGAAAGATGAAACAAAATCTAAAAGATACAATATTCCTTTGTTTGTAATATTAAGATACAGATAAAATTAAAACTGTAGGAATTTTTAAGTTGTTTTTAAATATTAACAAGATATAATCCTAATTTATTTTCAAGGACAGATGGGTGAGTTGGCTGAAACCACATCCCTGCTAAGGATGCGTAGTCGCAAGATTACCGAGGGTTCGAATCCCTCTCTGTCCGCCACTTCATTACTCATTCTCATAAAATTCTAATATTATCTTACAATCTATACGTATCTATTTACCTAAACTCTACAAAATTATCAAAGATTCTATAAGTTGCTATATAGCAATACATTAGAGAATCTTTGATAAACGACTAAAATCACAAGGTATTCTTTCTCGCCTCCCCTAGAAACTTTGTATTCTCATATTCTATTGCCTAATCATAAACATATAAAAATATCTTACGCTGTATTATTTAATTAATGCAATATGACACATACCAATAACTGCATATTTACATTAAATAAACCCAATAGCACTATTATATTTATTTATTGCCATTAAAACATGTATAAAATAAACAAAAGTAAAACAATAATCATATAACCGAGACTACACAATTAATCATGCTGACACATAATACTTACAAAACACAAAATTCATCTGCATTAATTTCTTAGAATTCCATATTTTACAGGACAACAAGCAATAGATAACAAAATAAGCACTATCGCGATATAATAATTTTCATCTCATTATTTCCTTTATATCTTATTTATCATAAAATTATAGTTTGTTTATGTAGACTCGAATCGATAGTAACAGTACATAACTATTAATAATATAATTGAATGTTATTATAGAATTCTTATGCTTAATAATTGATTCCTACAAATTGTAGTGTCGCAAAGCTAAATAAATTACAAGACAAAATCAATAATCATGCACATATAATCCACGTCGCTGTGTTATAGGTGGCATAGCAACTTTCATTTTTTTTAATTGCTGTAATGCCTCACATGCTTGCAACATGCCCAAATCACAAGCTTTATCAAAATAGAATCTTGCCTTTGGCATATCATGATTCTTTTGTGTTGCATAAACAACACCCAAATTAAAACAAGCTTTTGGATACAAAGCATCACACGATTTTGTGAAAGATTTTATAGACAAAAGTGGTTTATTGCCTAGCATTTCTGTATTCGTATAGAGCAATCCCAAATTATAACATGCTACTTCATCCCCTTGTTCACAAGCAATATCATAGAATCCTTTAGCCTCATTAAAATTATGAATATTTTGATACACCACACCAAGATGAGTACAACTCGCACTTTCCCCCATATAACATGCCTTCCTAAGATAAGGCATAGCTCTTTCATCTTGATTGGCAATACTAAAAACTGCACCAATAATGGCGCAATCTTTTGGTTCACATTGTTCTATTGTTAAGACACCATACTGTAAGATTGTTTCACACGCCCTAGAATTGTAATGAGCACATTGTATAAAGATTTGCATGATATCATCGTTTTTATTAGTTATCGTAGCTTTGTGTTTAAACAAGCCATTGCGAGTATATTCTAGCACGTCCGCATATAATGGGAATAGATATAATATCTGAATACTATATAAAAAAACAAAAATTTTGAATTTTTGCATTCACTACCTTTAAGTCGTAATTTTATAGCTAACCTTGAAATCCCCATTTTGATAGCACATAATAACATATTTTTCTTAATTATCACATCTACTATACTAATGGTATTTTGCTATTTAAATTCAAATCACTATACATTAACATATATCAATATATCATTCCTTTTGTATTGTATAATATAGCATCTTCAATTATTAAGGAAAGTTACCATGAAACATCATGACATTAATGCTGATTCGATTGCAAAGCTTATGGATATTTTTTATAATAAAGTCAGAAAAAATCAACAACTTGGACCAATTTTTAATGGTAAAATTGGCACAGATGACAAATCATGGAATGCTCACAAACAAAAAATAGGTGGCTTTTGGCGAGCTAATTTATTAGGAGAACAAACATATAATGGATATCCTCTCAAAGCACATTTAGAGCTTGACCCATTCCCACGTGAATTTTTTGATACTTGGTTGGCATTATTTGAAGAATCTTTGCGTGAAGTATATGACAATGCAGACTGCTACACACAAATTTTGCAGCGTGCACAAATCATAGCACAGCGATTTCAAAAAATCTTATATGATTTCCCACATTAATAACTCCAAAACCACGAGAATAAACACTCTAATGGGTAAAATATGGTAAAATACCACATTTTATATTTTGTATAAGGAATTATTGTGAAAAAAATATTACTTTTATATGCTATATGTTTATGGTATGCTACATGGGCTAACGATATTTCTGGCATTTATGTAGTAACCTCAAATAATCAAGAATCATATATCGAAATTTTTAAAAAAAATGAACAATTTTATGCCGTAGGATTTGCCAATAAAGACAATATCGATTCTGGCAATGACATAAAGAATCCAAATCCCCAACTTAGAAATAGACCTATTCGTGGAATAGTTTTTTTATGGGGATTACGAGCAAAAAATAATAAGGAATATTACGGTGGAAAAATATATAATTTTTCCAACGGAATGCAATATTATGCCAATATGGAACAAAATGGCAATATACTCAAGGTACGTGTTAGTAAAGATTCTAAGGGGCTTTTTGGTAAAACATTAAAATGGCGTAAAGCAACTCACGAAGAGGTATCTCATATAGAATCAAAAAGACTTGATATCAATACTCTTGAATTACCGCAATAATTATCGCTTCTTTACTCCCCACATGCAAAAACACGATAACACATCTCATGCAACAAAAAAAAATACCACAGCACAATCAAGCTTTATAAATACTTATTTCTTTAATCCAACATTGTGGCATAAGATACTTGCAGTCATGCTCTTACCTTTATCATTATTGTATTACTGTGTTGCACTATTTCGTAAAAATATAGGTACAACACGTGATTTTGGTATAAAGATTATAAGTATAGGGAATTTGATAAGTGGTGGTAGTGGAAAAACTCCATTTTGTATCGCTTTAGTAAAGCATTTAGAATCATCGCACTATACGGACATTTTCGTTATTTTGCGTGGTTATAAAAGACATTCAAAAGGCTTAAAAGAAGTAAGTCTACAAGCAAAAATTCTTTGTGATGTTAAACAAAGTGGAGATGAAGCAATGCTTATTGCACAAAATATT
This sequence comes from uncultured Helicobacter sp., assembly GCA_949299115.1. Lineage (GTDB taxonomy): Bacteria > Campylobacterota > Campylobacteria > Campylobacterales > Helicobacteraceae > Helicobacter_A. The sequence continues at coordinate 21,366 of CASFZH010000029.1, forward strand.
CAAGGGAGTGTACTTGTGTGTGAAAATAGAGAAAAAGCAATCCAATATGCACTCACAAAACAAGCAAAAATTATAATTCTTGATGATGGCTACCGTTTTAGATTCAAAAAATTTGATATTCTATTAGAACCCAAAAATTTACCATACTTTAACTGGGTATTGCCAAGTGGTTATTATCGCTTTCCAACGAGCTATTATAAAGTATGCAATCTGCATCTTAAAGAGGATAGAGACTATATACGAAAAGTTAAGATTCTCTATAAAGATTTTCAAAGGCCCATAGAATCTCATGAATGTGTATCACATAATACTATACAACACAACACACATACAGCATATCCACACCACACAAATAATGGGGATACAAATTATACCCAACCACGTTATATTCTTGCTACAGCCATTGCAAATCCTCATAGACTTGCAGCCTACCTACCACACAATGTAATAGCAACATATTATTTGCCTGACCATGCAGAATTTGATAAAACCACATTAGCACATTTGCTTACAAACTATCACGCGACACATATTTTAATGACACAAAAAGATTATGTGAAATGCCAAAATTTTAATCTACCTTTTGCTATTTTAGATTTACAAATACTCATCACAGATTCTGTTTTACAAAAGATTGAAGCATATTTACAACAATAATTTTAAATGTAAGGGGACCTTGGTTTCATGCAATATTCAATCTCATAAAATTCTTTAGACTCTAATCATCAAGACGAATTTCTGTAATTACCATACCTTTATCCTGTGTCTTTAATATATTAAAAAGCCCCAAAAGAGTAGCACTTACTGCATTAAGGCTTTCCATATTTGCTTTAATTTTTGAGTGAGATTTAATACAAGCAGACACACAAAAACCACATTTTCCATACATATCAGATTCTTTATGTGTTCCGGTATGTTGGATTTTGGATTGCTGCATTTTTACAAACTTTTGTTTTGCATATTGCAATTTCTCTTTTTGTGTGTTTATCCATTCTTGTCCAAAACGACTCGTATCTGCAGAAACATGTGCATTAGGAGTTTTAATCTCGTCATGCACAGTGTGAAAGGAAAATTTTTTAGGCTTAAAACTTGGAATAAAATTTTCATGATGCACAAAATAGGGTGTCTGTATAGAATCATGAGGGGTAATAGTAATATCGATAGAATCAAATAAGACCTGATAACATAACGGAAAAATCTCACTTGTTTTTTTGGTGGCATTGATACCCACAGTAATCGCCGTTTGTAAAATAATATCTTTTTGGGTACTCTGCATAAAATGTGTAAAATTGGACTTCGATATTATCATAATACCGCTTGCTCTACTCTCAAAAATTCTAATAGGCTTTTTAGATATATCCTCCATACTCAAATAATTCATACATATTCTCCTAGATCCTAGAACATGCATGGACATTTAAAAATACATCGCTAAATGCCTTAATCTCAAGCAATGCCTGCTTCATGACACTTTCTTCTTGAGTAAGTGCAATACGTACATATCCTATTCCACCATCATTACGTCCCAAATATGAACCAGGCAAAACAATATGTCCAGTTTGTTCATATAATTCTTTAGTAAAAACCTCATCATTAAACAATCTATGCATATTAAGATGTATCTCATTGCAATCTTGTATTTTTAACCATAAATAGAAAGTATAGGGAAAAATAACAGAATCAGTAAAAATCTCTTGGGCAAGATATATATTTTTTGCAAATTTTTTACGAATAGATTCAGCATACTCTTGCTCACGCCACGCAATGATGCTTGCCTTTTGCAAAGTGAGAGGTATGCTAACTCCCATATAAGTGCGAAATATTCTATATTGCTCCAAAATCTCACTATCTCCTGCTATAAAACCACTACGTAATCCGGGTGCAGATAATCTTTTAGAAATAGAATTAACAACAAAAATATTTTTAAATGTTTCATTTTGTGCTTCAATACTTGCTTGAAGAAGACTTGCAGGAGGAGTATCAACATAAATCTCACTATAACATTCATCATTAATCAGAATAAAATCATATTGTATAGCAAGCTTCACCCATGTTACAAGATCGTCCAAACTTAGTGCCTGTCCTGTTGGATTATTTGGGGAATTAAGAATGACCATATCCACCTTTTGCAAATCTTTTTGAATAAGATGCGGTTTAAAATTATTCTCCTTATGCAAAGGCATATAGATAACACGTGCATTATTTGCAATCTGCACACCTTCATAAATCTGATAAAAAGGGTTAGGAAAAGCCATAATCGGTCCTCCTTTTTTATTTTCATAACTTGCGAAAATAAAATTCGGAAAGCTAAAGAGAGCTTCTCTTGACCCAAATGTAGGGACAATTTCATTTTCCTTTAACGTAACTTGAAATCGTTTCTGTATAAAATCCATTTGAGATTCTATTAATTCAGATTGTAAGGATGGATAATAGCGAATGAGTTCTGCATTCTCTTGTAACGAACAAATAACAGAATCTGGAGACTTAAAACCCGGTTCACCAATACTTAGATTTAAACCCTGCTTTAAACTCTTAGAATCTTGCAATAACTGTCGCAATCTCTCAAACGGATACGGATTGAATTTCAATATATTTCTCCATGTTTTAGAAATCATAAAAACAATGTAATTTTAGCAAAATAATAATAAAGCTAGAAAAAAATATAAATAAAACCACAGAATCTCAAAATGCAACGCAATAATCATAGCTATTAAGCTTGAAAAATCGCATATTTTTCTCAATCTCTCTAAAAACTTGCTATAATTTCTAATTATATCAAATAGTAAGGTATTGATAATGAAAACGCAAGCGAAACAAATTGTCAAACACATATCATGTTATATAGTAAGCATATGTTTGTTATCTACAACAAGCATTGCACGTGATTCTTATAAACTACATGAAGAGTCAAAAATAAGTAGAACACCTATAAATATTCTAGGAAATTGGCGTATAAGTATTATTGAAATAGATGGTGCTTTTGTGCGAGTTCCAGCACAAGCAGAAAGGGCAGATATCCAAATTTCCAACAATCAAATCACAGGAGTTGTTGGTTGCAATAGCTTTATGTCGCCCTATACTATGAATACAAATCCGCAACAACTTACTATAAAAGATGGAGCGAGTACAAAAAAAATGTGTATTCCAGAAGTTATGCAGTTTGAAAATGCTTTTCTACGAATCTTTACTGGTAATTTTATGGTTGAAAAAAGTTTCGAAGGTATCAACCTTGTGCGAGACGGTATCATAATTCATTTAACAAAATAAATAAAACTTATTATTTTTCCCTATATTACACTTATATCTAACTTAATGAATAGATATAGATAATCCACCATAATAGATTATCCATATCACAAATATTTTATTTTTTAATAACTAGATAACCTATTAGCGGCACTTTTAACTGTATTTTGTAATAGCGAAGAAATTGTCATTGGACCTACTCCACCCGGCACAGGTGTAATAAAGGAGCAGTATGTACTTACATTATCAAAATCTACATCTCCTACAATTTTTCCATTTTCAAGACGATTAATTCCAATATCTACAACGACTGCACCTTGCTTTATCATATCTTGCGTTATAAGATTTGGTTTTCCAACTCCAACACACACAATATCAGCACGTTTTGTATAAAAACTGATATTTCTTGTAAAAGCATGACATATACTAATTGTTGCTCCAGCATTTAACATAAGTGCTGATAATGGCTTACCAACAATATTGCTTGCCCCAACAATACACACATCTTTACCTTTAATGGTAATATCAAAATGTTTCAAAAGCATCATAACACCTAACGGTGTAGCAGGGACAAAGCCTTCTAGCCCACTATGAAGTTTTCCGCTATTTTGAGTATGAAATCCATCAACATCTTTGCATGGATCAATAGCCTCTAGAATCTCATAAGTGTTAATGTGTTTTGGCAATGGTAATTGCACCAAAATTCCATCTATTTTAGCATTAGCATTAAGATTTTCAATAATAGCAAGTAAATCTTGTTGGGTAATATTGTATGGCATTTCATGTAAAATAGAAGTGATACCTACTCTTTTGCATGCCTTTGCTTTCATAGCAACATAAGTTTGACTCGCCGCATCATTACCGACTAGAATAACTGCCAAACTCGGAGTAATACCATTTTGAGAAAGATCTTTCACTTTATTCGCAATGTCTACTTCGATTTGACTAGCAAGCTTCTTTCCATCCAATATAACCATTACTATTCCCCTTTTGCTTGTGGATTTTTATACAGAGGATTATAATATATTTATGTGATTTATGTAACCCAACATATCCAAAATAACAAAATGACCTCTGAAACTACAATACAGATTCATAAAAAATTAAGACACAAAATTCTATCTATGTTACATATATACACTATTATATATCTAATCTAAAAAATAGTACAATACTACTACTATTTATAAATAAATATCCTTAAATCAGCGTTTTTATTAAACTATATAACACACTTCAATTATATTTTTAAACCATAAATACAATACATAAAAATAAAAAAATTAATACATATATAATATTGTAGAAAATAAAATAAAAAAATTAAAGAATATAGTTGACTTATGCTTTTTTTTTTTTATAAACTAAGTATTTTTACTAACTTTTAAGGATATTATGATGGAATACAAAAAATCTAAACTAGCATTGTACCTCATAAGTATAATAAATAGTGCCCTAGCTTTAGCAAACGAAGAAATAACTAGTGAAATTTTCAATAGCACACAATCTAAAGAAAAAACAAGTTTTTTTTCATTTTCTGGACAACTTAGCACTTTTACTAAGGCTGGATTTAATAACGTAGAAGTAGATACGGCAATTGGGCAATATCCAACAGAAAGCTTTGCTACTGTATTTGGGCAGTTTAACACCTATTATGATATGTTGGCTTTTATTAATAATGATTATATTAACAAATTTGAATTTGGACTGGGTGCATCTGGTGGTGGCTTAGTACTCGATAGCACCTTAAGAGATGGTGCAAGTTTTGCTGGTAGTGGATTAAACGGTGGTAGTGGATTGAATAACAATTATTTTGGCGGATGGCTTGGATACCTACTCGATGCCCCATATGGAAGCTATCCTTTTAAGGATAATCGTTATATCATGCTTCATAATGCTTATATAGACTTACAAACAAAATATTTTAATATAAAAGCGGGACGCTATGAATCAAGTATGGACTATCATAGCGGATATGTGCAAGGTTTTAATCTGGATTTTCATACAAGCTATGGCGATTCTGTTAAAAATAATCTTAACCAAGTTAAAGTATGGTGGTTTAGCTCCTATGGTAGAGCATTTGCATATTCAGAATGGTTGCTTGATTTTTATTCTGTTAAAACGACATTGTTAGATGATGGTAGACGCGTTAATTTTGGAAATCACGCAGTTGGCACAGATATAGTGTATGGTGGTTTTAAAGATTCTGGCACTTATATGTCAGGGCAAAGTGTGCTTGTGCGTCCATTTTTTTATTTTTATCCGGGTCTTTATGAAGCACCAGGTTTAAAATTAGTCTATGAAAAACAATTTGGAAATGGATATGGGCTTAAGGCGACTATACAAGGTTTTTATTTACATGTGCAACGTGAGTTTACAACGGTAGGAAGCGGAGCAAGACGATATGATGAGAGTATAGATGAACATTCAGGGAATCTTAATATTATCATACAAGGGAATATCTATAATTATAATGTAAGAATAGGTTATTATCAAAATTTTGGCAGCGGCAATTCACATTTTGGTACATACGGAAATCCAATGGGATTTGATTTTTGGACAGCAGGCGTTTATGATATTGGTGCATCAATTAGTGATGTAATTAATAGAAATTCTAAAAGTGCGTATATATCTGGTGGTGGATTCTATGATTTGAAATATGGACGATTAAGCTGGGATATTTTAGCAAGAATTACCAAAAGTCCAAGAAGTGATGAAGAAAGCATTGCTTTAAGTATTTCACATGCCTTTAAAAATCATATAGCACTAGGTTTAAAGCTAGAATGGTATAGAGACACTACAAAAGCTGGGTATAATCCCGGAGCAACATTGCCTGGCTCTAGTGCTCTCTCACAAACAAGAACAGATGACAGAAGTCATGCTTTTATAACCTTTGATTATACATTTTAACCTCGAATCTTTATATATTTATGTAATCTGATAAGAAAAATATTGCATTAAGTATCGTAAAAGCCTCTTTATCAATAACACAGCTTAATAGTCATATAAGATACAATCACATTTACAGATTCTAATGTAAATGTTGACATAATCGCATAATGCTCATTGCTACTATGGTAAACTTCACATATTAAAGAATAGTTGTTACAATGTCAATTAAATTATTGACTAGAGATATATCATGAATACAAAATGTAAAACAAAGGAATCTGCAACCGAAATAAGTACACAAGTGCTACAAGAAAATGGTTATAATTTTTTATTTAATCCCTCAAAATGTGCTGAATGTGGAGGAAAATGTTGCTATGGAGAAAGCGGTTACATTTTTGTCAGTCTCGACGAAATAAGCATAATAGCTGGTTTTTTAAATATGACTTTTGAGGAAACATGTCTACAGTATGTTAAAAAAGTAAGTAGACGTTTTTCGCTTATTGAAAAACGTCTAATAGATAATAAAAAAGGTGTCGCTTGTATATTTTTTGATGAACAGACATCAAAATGTCAAATTTACTCGGTGAGACCTAAACAATGCCGTTCCTTTCCATTTTGGAGTATCTATCAAAAGGATACAGATGAAATATTGCAACGTTGCATTGGTGTTACCCTAAACAGTTAAAAAATCTAGTATAAAAACTTAAAGATAAATTTGGTAGTAAGGGGATTTTATGAATACAATACGGTTCTGTATTTTTTTATTTATAACATGGAGTATTGCAAACAATATTATATCAGCACAACCTTTAAGCGATGAATTAAGATTTGATGAACACAATTTGTATTCTCAAAATATTCTTAGTAATGATGATATTAATATATTAAAAGCAGCAGACTTAATGGCACAAGGTAATTTTCTTGAAGCAAGTTCAATATATCAGAATCTCTATGAATCTACACGCGAATATTACTTCATCAAACAAATGGCTCTCGCACAAAGTCAAGCTGGAAATATAGAGAAGTCATTAGAATTTGCTAAAAAATATCAAGAATTAAGCAAAGATGTAGATGATTTAGAAACCAATCTCATTATCGCCGAAGACCATATTAGAAAGGGTGAATACAATCTCGCTTCAATCTTACTTGAAAAATCTTTACAAACAACACCAAGACTGCAAACCCACTACATTCTTAGCAATATTTATATGCAACAAAAAATGCCAGATAAAGCTCTTGAACATTTTATTGCTATATACAACGATGAAATGAGTATGGGGACAAAATTTAAACTAGAATCATTAAATCACATTATAACGATTTATTTACAGCAAGAAGAAATTAATAAAGCCTTGATATACCTCAACGAATATATTGCAAACAATGAATATGAAATTAATATACAAAATTTTTTAGCACTCTATACAAAACTCAAAAAAGTAGAAATATTAAAAGAAAATTTACAGAAACGTTTTGCGGAAGTACAAAGCATTGAGAATGCACGTATGTTAATCGGAGTTTTAATACAACTCAAAGAACATAACGAAGCTTTAAAAATTCTCAAACAAAATGAGTTTTTATTTGAACAAAATGGAAAAGAGATGTTTATGCAAATTTATGCTGATAAAGGTGATTTTAAACAAGCAACCAAAATTGCAAAAGAACTCTATAATCAAACCCATCAAATAGACTTTCTAGCCTTAAGTGCTATTTATGAATACGAGGTTATCGATAATAAAAATAAAACAACATTAGGACCTATTATTAAAACATTGCAATTTGTCATTGAACAGCGAGATAATGAATTGAAAGCACAAAATAAAAAATCTGGAAAAGAAGAGGCATTTTTTTACAATTTTTTAGGCTATATTTTAATAGATTACAATATTGATATTGATAAGGGGTTAGAATATATTAACATGGCACTTGCTATACAACCAAATTCTGCTGAATATTTAGATAGTCTTGCGTGGGGTTTTTATAAAAAAGGGGATTGCAAAAAAGCACAAGAAACCTTTCAGCTAATCCTACCAGCACAGATTGAATCCTTGCAAGAACTGCAAGAACATAATGCACTGATTCAAAAGTGCAAATATTGACAATTTTTCAATTTTTTAATAAATCTTTTACAACGTAGTCTTCTAATGATACTAATCTTATAATTCTGCTCTTAGTCTGCTTAACCAAAATTATCTCAATTTTCCAACTCTCAACATTACATGCTTCATATTTTCTATATCATTGAATCTACTTAAATGTTTGTGTTATTATGTGATTTACGCTAAGATTCTCTTTTGTGTTAACTCCAAACTTTGTAGATATACAAAACAATAAAATTCCCATAAACAAGAGCCACACAAATCATAATCTTGTATAGAATCTAAAATTACTTACCAAAAAAAAGCATTAATACCCTAAGCATCAAATATCATGTACTTAGCAATAGAACTAAACACAACCCTATCAAAAATTTTGCATCATAAGAAATCTGTAATCGCTGAATAGCCATAAAATAAAGGTTAGAATATTTTGTTGCTTTCTTAAAAATAACTCTATTATTCTCATCAAAAAAATTTAGATATTTTAAGCAGAATGTATCACAATCTTAAATAAGACAATATTTATAGAATTACATTTTGCACCATGCCACAAAATTATCTCATCTCTTATCCGTTAATATTTGTTAAGTGTATGGATTTGAATAATCAAAAAATAAATTTTTCTAAAAGCATATTCATCGATAAATTATTGCACTCTATTTTATATCATATTTTACATTGCAATATGATAATTTCATAGCCACAATCATAATTTCTAGTTTTTATCATAATGTTGAAGAGCAAAAAATTACATAGGGGTGGGGGGGGGGGGATAGTCTTT
>CASFZH010000030.1 GCA_949299115.1 uncultured Helicobacter sp.
GTTTGAGACAGAACAGAATCAAGGCATTCTTGTAAATACTCCGCTACATTATAAATGGGGATAACGATGCCGACTTTTTTAGAAGCAAGGTTAGTTGGGGGAGAATTGGAGTTTTAGAATAGAGCTAGCCAAAGAATCAAATATAATCACAACAATAAATTACTCTATTAAACAATACCTCAACCTTTGCAATTACAAATACAATACATTATTAATATTATCCAATATAAGAAACCAAGAGCTCTTACTACACTCATAATATAAGCCTTAATAAAAACCAATTATTGAAACAAGAGCTACACATAAAACATACGCAATCTCTTGTTATTTTGTTATTTGGTAGCTTATTGCATTATAGATTTTTTGTCTATGCCTTTATCAATATAATAGTACAAATAACACATAATACGTTATATTTATAATTTGCAAACATAATAAAGCTCTATTTTGTGTAGTAATTGAATGTATATCATATACAAAATACATATAATTATAAGAAATATAATATTTTATTTACAAATAACATATCCCATTTAAACTTTTATAACTTCATATAATTATCATATAAGGAATCTTTATGAATAAGTTTTGTAATCTCAAATCCCATATCATGATTGTACTGATTCAATGAACCATGGACATAAATCATAAGCAGCAAAGCTTATAGCTTACACATTATCAATAATAGTTTGGACATAGTTTTCTTGCTCATTTTTAAACATGACATCAAATTATATATGTGAACTTTATCATGCCAAAACCTCATCTTATTATTACTATACAGCAATAGCATAGATTCAGATTGATATTTAATCTTCTCAATCCCAAAATATAATAATACATATCCAAAATTTATCTACAATCATTAAATACAAATGTGATAATATGCTGTTAAATGATTCATTAAATGTAACGCCAGTCATAAGGAGATAATATGGTATATGATATAGTAATCATTGGTAGCGGGACAGTAGGGGCATTTGGCGGATATTATGCGACAAAGCTTAATAAAAAGACACTTTTAATCGATAAATTTATTCCACCACACACACAAGGCTCATATCATGGTGATACAAGAATCTTTCGCATAGCCTACGGTGAAGGAGAAAAATATATCCCACTTTTACAAAGAGCATATAATCTTTGGGGTGATTTTGAAAAAGATAATAATATCAAACTTTTTGAGCGTTGTGGACTATTAAATATTGGGAGCAGAAATTCTATCTTTATGCAAAACATTCTCTCAAGTATTACAAACTTTAAGCTTGAAGCAATAGAATTGCATTCAAGAGACATCAAAGAGCGTTATGGCATACATGTACCACGAGATTTTTTCGGTATTTTAGAGCCACACACAGGCTTTATTTATAGTGATGCAAGTATTCAAACCGCCATTCAATCAGCTAAAAAATTTGGTGCACACACATTATACGGAGATATTACACAAATTAGCAAAAATGCAAGTAATGGCTACATGATTATGCTTGCAGATTCAGAACACCAGATTCACAAAATTACAACACAGCAAATTCTTATAACCGCCGGGAGCTTTACAAAAGAAGTGTTAGAGACATTCAATTTTGATGTCTATTCCATTGCTAAAAACGGCATACCTGTGCGAGCAAAACGTAAGGTTGTAAGCTGGTTTGAGAGTGAATCTTATAAATTAGAGAGCGGATTCCCTGCTTTTATTTTAGAATTTGAGGATGACCATTTGTATGGATTCCCTAACTTAGGGGAAGGAGTAAAAGTTGGGAGAGATAACACTGGGCAATATATAGAAACAAGAGAACAACGCAGTGAATACGGCACTTTTTTTGAAGATAAAATAGAAGTAGAGCCGATAAAGAGCTTTTTTCCACATCTTAATGAAATTATTAAAGGTAATGTATGTAGCTATCCAATGAGTCCAGATGAAGACCCATTTATTGATTTTATTGCCGATAATATTCTATTTATGGGCGGGTTTAGTCATGGTTTTAAATTTGCTCCTGCACTAGGGCTACTTGGGATAGAATCTCTCATTTCTCACACTCTACCAAATGACATACAAAAGCATTTTAGCCTAAAGAGATTGAATCAATAACCATCTTATATCCATGAAGTAAATTAATAATTCGAAATAGATTCTAACAGTAGAAACTTTTACAATAATACCAATACGTCTCCATTGCTAATCCCGCTCGTCTAGCAATCAGTATGCCCCAATGTATTATACATAATGCCGAATATCCTTATAAAATATGGGCTTAAGTATTTGATATGCACACACAATAAAACAATAACATACGATAATCCTAAGCCCTACAAACCAATCTTTACCCTTGAATCATTCAGATAAACTTGGATAAACAGAGAATCAACATCGTCAATTACCAATCAGATTCACACATTTTAATGTAATCAGCATCACGTTAAAACACAGACAGAATGGTATAGAATGATATAATAACCAATAGAAACAAAACAAGAAAAAGTTAAAGAGCTATCGCTTTTTAAAACCATCACATTAAGCACCAATAAGCCACAATCACCACAATACTGTAAAAAGGCTTTTACAAAACCGATTATAAAACACTTATCGCTCACAAAATAACTAACAAAAATCTTTTTCTATGGCATTTTCATGACATATAGCACAATCAAATTGACAGTAGAGTTAAAGCTCATACCATAAAAATTCACCTGAATCTATTCGCAATACTCTTCTATAAGTTTCATATTTCCTTTATATTTAATAGGTAAAAAGCTTTATATGAGCCGAGGTTGCAGCATTAAGAAGTCGGCATTATTCGTTCTAATATAGATAAAACTCAAAAGCCTATAATTATTTGCCATTTTGTATTGGACTAGCTCTTGAGATTAACTGTTTGAATGTTAATTATTTAAAAACCAATCCATTATTAAGATAGGATTTAAGAATTATTAAAAACACCATGCTCATTAAAAACAGATTCCAATTCTTCACGTTTTTGCATATGATGACTATAAGAATTTTGAGTATGTTTAACCTTTGTATAATTTTCAAATAATACATTAACAAGAATCGCTGGATATTTTTTGAATCTCTTAAACAATAACTTACGTAAAACAGTAAACAATTCGTTTTCGATTAACTTTGTTTCTTTAAATATATGTGGTTTTGCACTGCTTAAAAAAACTGCAAGATTGTCCATAATAAACTTATTAAGTTCTTTCTCTTCTTGTTGTCCAACAATACCAAATACGTTGATTCTATGTTCAAGAATCTTTGAATCATCGCCATTCATTTTAAGTGTAAGGATAAAGATTCCATCATTAGCAAGAAGATTGCGTTCATTAACAACCTCACCCGCTATCTGTCTATTAGCCTGATTGTCAATATAACTTTTTCCAGTTTTTACGCTTTTCACTTTTCTCATATAATTTGGATTCACTTCAATTTGGTCGCCATCTTCCATAAGATAAATATTTTTCTCTAAAACACCACATGCAATAGCAGTTTGTTTATGACGTGCTATATGATTATATTCACCATGCACTGGTAAGAAAAATTTCGGCTTTATCAAACGTAACATAAGTTTTTGTTCTTCTTGTGCTGCATGTCCACTCACATGAATTTCACTAAAATCCTGATAGGCTACCTTTGCTCCTGCCTTCATAATGAGATTGATAACCGCCGATACACTCCCCTCATTACCCGGTATGGCTTTAGCAGATAGAATCACCATATCAGTTGGTTTAATTTTAATATGTCTATGTTCATCTGTCGCCATACGATATAAGGCACTCATAGTCTCACCTTGTGAGCCCGTTGTAACAATAAGAATCTCATCATCTGGATATTTCAAAACCTCATGAGCCTCTACAAAAATATTGCTTGGTAAATCTATATAACCCAATTCTCTTGCAATTTCTAAATTTTTTTCCATAGATCGTCCGATAACAGCTACTTTACGATTGTGTTTGATTCCATGCATAATAGCCTGATATACTCTGTGAATATTAGAGCTAAAAGTACTCATAATAACTCGCCCTGTTGCATTTTTAAAAAGGCTGTCAAAAGTTGGTCCAACACTTGCCTCACTATTAGTTACTCCTGTCTTATGTGAATTTGTAGAATCACTCAAAAGCAACACTACCCCCTCTTCACCATAATGTGCCAAACGATGAATATCTGTTGGCAAATTATCAATCGGAGTATGGTCTATTTTAAAATCCCCGGTATGTAGTATAACCCCCATATCCGTACGAATGGCAAGAGCAGAGCTATCTATAATGCTATGGGTAATATGTATCCATTCTACTTCAAAATCACCAATTTTAATCGGCTTGCGTTTCTCTACAATGTGAAATAATTCTTTATATTTTTTTAGTCCATGTTCCTCAAACTTATTGCCAACAAGCCCTAATGCAAGAGGAGTACCATAGAGTGGAAATTGAAAATGCTTGTAAAAATACGGAACAGCACCAATATGATCTTCGTGTGCATGAGTAATTAATACCGCTACAATTTTTTGTTTAATGCTTTGTATATAAGAAAAATCTGGAATCAAAATATCAACGCCGGGCATACTATCATCAGGAAAACTCATGCCAATATCTATGATAATAGCACTCTTATCGGTTTCCATTACGGTCATATTGCCACCGATTTCACCAAGTCCTCCTAAAGGAGTTATTCGCACTTTAGCATTTGTCTGCAAATTTAGCTTGTGATGCGGATTAAGACTGCCTTTTTGTATTTTTTCATTCGCTTCTACACCTTTCTTTAAATCTTTATGAAAAGACAAAGTACCTTTTTCTATTGGCATTTTTATTTTTCTTGTACCATCTTCATGTTTGTCTGATTCTTGCTCAGTTTTATTTTTTTGTGCATGCTTATTTTCACCAACCCACTTTCGCTTCTCACTGGCATTTTCACTCTTAAACTGTGGTTTAAAACCATTTTTACCATTTTCTGCGGAATCTTTTTTATTTTTTACCTTAGCTTTTGTGTTCTTGTGTTGCACACGTTTCTCTTTTTGATTAATATTTTGTTCTGTATTTTTAGCCTTGTTGCCTTGCCCACGTTTTGTTGTATTTATATGAGTCTCATGTGGCTTTTGATTTGTATTATCTGTATTATCCATATTTATCCTTTATGTAAATTCCCCATTAATTCCGCCATTTTGCAATACTCTATTGTTGAAACCTCATGCGGACGAATAGTGTCGCGTAATGATAAAGATTCAAAAATACTCCTAATATTTTGTTTATCCCATATATCATGCAAAAAAAGATTGGAAATAAGCTTTTTTCTTGGATTACTAAAAGCATATTTCAACAAGTATTCTAAATCATGGGGCATTTTCTCACGTATTCTTTCAAACAAAAAGACTGCTGAATATACTTTTGGTTTCGGCACAAAACAACACGGAGCAACCTCAAATAAATACTGTATATTTCCAAAATATTCTGCCATTACACTTAAGGCACAAAAAGATTTTTGCATAACATTTGCACAAAACTTTTGTGCCACTTCTTTTTGTGTCATCACAAGAAACCCGCAGCATTTTCTATCTTTAAGTATGCGTAAAATAATGGGTGTTGCAATATAATAAGGTAAATTTGATACTAGAAAATAATTACTATCAAATAAATAGCCATCATTCTTATGAAGTTTAAGTACATCTTGCCATTCTATAACCAAATGATTATTTACTAAAGCCTGAGAAAAATTCTGCATTGCTTTTTTAATAAGCATAGTATCAATTTCATAAACAAGTAAACTATATTTGTCAATAAGTTTTCTAGTTAAATCACCCAAGCCAATCCCTATTTCAATGAGACGAATTTCCCTTGATTGGATTTTGTAAGCAATGTGAGAGGGAATGGATTCGACAATTTTTTCTAAAATAACCACATCTTTTAAAAAGTTCTGTCCAAATTTTTTCTTAGCCACAAATTCTCTTGGTTGTTCGCTTCCCTTAGAAGATGATTTATGAAAATGTTTCTTTTTTATATTCTTTTTTACATCATAAGACTTCGCTATATTCATAATAATGCCCTAATACCATATCAGAGAAAAAAGGTAAGCACCGAATCTTCAATTCTATCTAAGTCTAAATTTTTAATTAAATAATGTAGCACTGATAAAACATAGATTGTAAAATGTTTAAGTATAATTTCACTTACAATTATAGCTACTTTTCTCTATGAAGTAAAGGAATAACATGACAAATTTAGCAAAAAGAATTATTCCTTGTCTTGATATTAAAGATGGACGAGTCGTAAAAGGAATAAATTTTGTCGGACTTAAAGATGCTGGTAATCCTATTGAAATTGCAAAACGTTATAATGACGCAGGAGCAGATGAACTCATTTTTTTAGATATTAATGCAACCCATGAGGCGAGAAAAACAACCTTGCATGTCATAGAATCTATTGCTAAAAAAGTATTTATTCCATTAACTGTTGGTGGGGGAATTTCAACATTGCAAGATATTTCAAATCTCCTTGACGCTGGTTGTGATAAGGTAAGTCTCAATTCATCGGCATTAAAAAATCCAAGCTTTATTGATGAGGCAGCAAAAACATTTGGTTCACAATGTGTAGTTATTGCTATTGATGCAAAATTAAGAAAAGATGGAAGCATTGGTGTGTTCACACATGGAGGTAGGCAAGACAGCACAAAAAATATGCAAGATTGGCTTATAGAAGTTGAAAATCGCGGTGCTGGTGAGATTCTTTTAACAAGCATGGACACTGATGGCACAAAAAACGGTTTTGATATTGAAAAACTACAAATCGCTATGAATATTAGTAATTTACCAATTATTGCAAGCGGTGGTGCTGGGAATATGGAACATTTTTTAGAAACTTTTAAAATAGGTGTAGATGCGGCACTTGCAGCAAGTATTTTTCATTATAAAGAAATAGAAATTATAGATTTAAAAAGATTCCTGAAAAAGCAAGGTGTTACAGTGCGTTTATAAAATCTTTTAACCCAATATTGTATTTCGAAACAAATGGTATTTGTGAGATTCTATATAATATTTAAGCCACAGAATCAAGCACTGAAATAACATATACTTGCCTAGTAAAATATTACTTAAATAAAATAGTAGTATAATTGATTAGTGAGGCATAGTGTTTTTTTTTTTTGGTATATTTGTGAATTATTATTACGAATAATTACATAATTGGAGAATTGTGATTCTAGATATAGCAAGGTTATTACGATTGGCTTTTCTCTATAATCATATTTATTCATGTCCTTTCATATTAGCAATTATATGATCAGTTTTTCTGCATTGTATTTATTTGGTTAACCTTTAGATTCTAGGGCTTTTGTGGTATGAATATGACTATAAAGCCCCCAATATAATCAATAGACTACGTGTATAGGCTATATGGCAACGGGCGATACAGGGATAGAGAATCTTGGAAGATTTTGTTTTTTATACAAAACATTGTTTCAAAAGCTATTTATGAGTGATTTATTTTCTACGACAATGAAACTTTGTATTATTTTAACCAAAACTGCTTAATATCGTAACTTTCTATACAAATTTTTATTACAATCTATCCACAACTTAGATAGATTGTATAGAGAAAGATTTTATCAAAACAAAAAGTATGCTTTAACTAACATGTTCATTTTTCTTTTTCTGGGCTTCACTAATGGCATAGCCTATACCCCAAGTAGCCAATAAGCCAAGTGCTGTATACATAAGCACTCTATTAGTTTTTATGCCTTTAGATTTAGCGGGGTTATTTGATTGTGTTGTATGGGATTTTTGCTTTTTTTGATTATGCTTGATAATGCGGTCTTGATATTCTTGCATGCTTGATTCTATATTTGTGGTATCAAGCATAAAGGATATTTCTTCATGCTCTGATATAGTAGTAGACCTAAAACCATACATATACGCATGAGATTCTCTCGTGCTAACATTGTCTAAGATTGTTAGTATGTTTTCTACACTCTCTTTTCTTACTTGATTTCGTTTCTCTAACGACGGGCTATGTGATACACCATCAAGCATATTTTGAACTATGGCTTGCACATCGTGTATTGTGAAATCAGTATATACATATTGATTCTGATTGTGTTGCAATACTTGCTTTGTTGTATCAAAATATTGCGAAATGGTATCATTAAACCATTTTGAAACCCAATTTATTGTATCCTTGCCAAACTTGGTATTAGAGACATAGGTTACCACAGTAGCAGCTGTAATAACCAAACCTAGAGGACTTGCAAACAATGCTCTTAAGAATATATTTTTCATAGGGATTTTTTCTATAAGCCCAATAAGTCCACCGATAAGTTCTCCAACACTTATCGTTATAATGGTTTTTATGACATCTCTTTCATTTGTGCCATAGGTATAGGCGACATTTACACCAAGTCCCTGCAAACGAAATAAACGTTTAGCGAAGTTTATCTTAGCATCCCCAACATATTTTTCCATAGCACCCAGTATTGCTCCAATGCCAGCCATTAAAACATCTGTCGTATTGCCTTGATAGCTCATGCCATCTTTTATCCCACCATTTGGTTGTATGTCTTCAGAATCTGAAGTAACACTACCATTTGGTATATCGTTTAATATTATTTGGTATATCATAATAAATCCTTTTTATTAAAATTTAACGAGTTTTTCTATATCATATTCAAAAACCTTTGTAAAAACCTCTGTAAAATGCTCAAAGTTCTTAGTTGGCATATTGTCAAAACTGATATAACTACAGTCTTTCTCTATTGCTTCTAGTGATACTGCAAAATCCTTAAGATTCAAAAGAAATATGTCGACTGATAAAGTATCATATTTAAATTTGTAACCATTAGAAGCATGTCTAATCTTAATAGCAAAATCACCATATCGGAAGAAAAATGTCTTCATGCGAAACCATCGTCGTTTTTTGATAAAGAGTCCCTCATTAGTTATCCACATTTTAGCTGTAAGAATATTAATAAGTGTACTTGAGAACATATAAGAGCCTATCATAAAAACTACAAACATAAATGATACTTCAGTTGGTACTTCAGTATGAATAAACATTCCAGCAACAGTCAGAATGGTAAGACCAATAAAAATACCAGACATTATAAATAAAGATGCCATGGAAAATATATCTATGCCCTTAACCTCTGCAAGTATTTCTTTATTTTGTCTTATGGCATTACTGTTGCCTTCAGATTCTGTGCTATCTTGCTGCATGGTTGAGATTTCATTATCCATTTTTACTCCAATGTTTTACCTAAGATTCCCTATCCATATACCCTGCCATTTTTAATGACTTATGATAAGAAAAACTCTTATTGCATTATAATATAAAAAGATTAATTTATGATTCTTAATATACTCTTTCTCTCTTAATAAATCATATCTATCCATTATTTTATTTCACCTATTTCATCTATTTCACACACCTTTGTTTCATCAGCCATTTTGTTATAGAATTAAAGATATTGAATGAATTTTTATATCATAATCATTTGTTATTTAAGCCTTTTAGATTCCCAATATTAGATTAGTTTGTGAGAATTTTTGGTGTAATTTTTTATAGAATCTCATAATTGTCAATAAGATTCTAAATATTGGTATTCTTATTTCTCCCTTGTTGGCGGATAGAACAAGGACTCAATAATACAGTATTGCATACACTAGTGAATAGTAACCGTATAGCAGAGATTCCAAACATATACAAAAGCAACATCTGCTATAACAAAAGAGATTCTTATAATTTTCACAGATTGTGTTCTAAAAGATTCTTTTCTTAAGGACTAAAAAGGCTTGAAATGAATAGAATCAATCTTTGCAAGGTATGTCTTAAAGAAATTCTCAACATATTTACCTCAAAAATACAAGGAAATTTTTTACAAGATTGATACGATTTACAAGAGAGATTCTAATTAAAAATATGACAAAGGGATAGCCGCATGATTCTCATTCATAAATCTAATTTATGATTTGTAGTTCTAGTATTTATGGATTCTAAAGCTCTACACAGTTAAACATTATGCCTATCTTTATTTTTTAATGCTGCACAAATTTGTGTGTTTAAGGTATAAAATTCTTCTTGGCTATATTTGTTTTGTAATGCTTCTCATACATAAGGGCAACATTGCAAGTCTCAGGTCTCTTATCATAAATACTGCATTGATTATTTGCATTAAGATACACACATCGCCCTCTCCATTATCAAGATGTCGTAACTCTAGAATCTACTCCATGTGCTTACAGTAGATTCCACAGCTATCGCAAGGAAAGTGTATTGTTTTTATTTTATAAAAGAATCAAGACATTACCTTTTATCTTTAGAGCCTTAATCTAATTTAACTTTTGTGATTATTATTTAATATCGATTCCATATTTTTTAATAAAACATCGTTTTGTTCTTGCAACATATTATCAATTTCACGCACCACACCTTTTGTTGCATTCTCAAATATTGTGATATTTTTATCAATAAAATCTTTAGTTGGTAATTGCTTATCTTTGATTGGTATTGCTATATTGTTAGCATAAGAGTGCACTGTTGCATGTTCCTTTTCTAAATTTTTATATCCTTGCGTATTTCTAAAATTCTTATAGCCATCACCTTCATAATACCATTTACCAAGACGACATCCCTTGTGGTCTGTAATACCAAATTCGTCAGAAACACCAAGTATAAGCGAATAAAGATTGTTTTTATACACAACATGATCCAGCTTTGCCAATGAACAAAAAACGAGATTATTAATCATTTTCAACATAAAGTGTGATTGTGTTGACGATTGAGATAAATTTTGCATCATATCTACCATTTGGTTGACATTTTCTCGCATAGATTCTGTAACATTGTTAGTTTCTTCTGTATTTGTGTGGATATCATTACTTTCTTGTTGCATAGCTTTTACAACTATTGCAATATCTTTAGTGGCTTTTTGTGTCTTTTCAGCAAGCTTTCTGACTTCATCTGCTACGACAGCAAAGCCTCTGCCATGTTCTCCTGCTCTGGCTGCTTCTATGGCTGCATTAAGAGCTAAAAGATTGGTTTGTTCTGCAATATCATCTATCAAAGAAATAACGTTGGTTATGTCATTGCTGCGATTGCTTAATGACAATGTAAGCTGTTGGGCTTGCTGCATTTTACTACATAGCTCATCAATATTAGAAGAAGATTTTTCACTCACATTTAAACCTTGTTCAGAAATATTCAAAGCAGAGTCTGAATTTTGCAAAATATGAGTTAAATCTTGGAGAATTTTTATAAAGGAATCTTGTGCTGCTCCCAGTCCAATCTTCAATGCAGAATGGTGAGACTGAATAATGTCCACTCCTTTAGTATTTTTATCTTGTAGACTTAATTTTTGCAAAATATAAATACGGATATCATAAATTGTTTTTCTTATCAGTTTATATTGTTCATTATCATAAATAATAGTATCATTGGCACTATTTATTAAGCCCACTATTATATTAATATCTTTTATCTCTTTAGCTTTATCATTTGTAAAGATAATTGAGTCATTCTCTATTGCAATCACAATTTCATTAATAGACAATGCACTAAGTTGTTTATAAAAATCAAGCTCTTGTTTTAATGCTGTAATTTCAGTATCTCTATTTTGTAATTCTTTTTTTAAAAGATTCATGTTGAAAAACATATTCACTTCCTAAATAAAATAAGTTTAATTATAACGTGATTCTATTTATAAAAAACTTAAGCACACTAATGTTACGCAATATAAAAACAGCAGAATCTATTACTCTTAGTATTTCAATATTATTGCATTGTAATTTATTTGTTACTTTGCGAATATAAGGTGATTTTTTTCACAGCGTAACGTATATGTTTTTCTAAATCATGAAAACTAAGTTCAATGATATTTCTACGACAAACAAAAATAAAAGCAGTATGTGAAATCTCTCCTTGTGACACAAGATTACACATAATTGCTTTGATACGTCTTTTTATAAGGTTACGTTTATGTGCCTTAGCAACTTTTCTATTAATACTAAAACCAAGCAACACTTTAGAATCTATATGACGTATGTAACGTTTTTTATTAGAAAGCTTCAGACAAAAATCACACAAATCTAAGCCATAAATAGTCATAAAATCCCTTGTAAAACGATAGGGAGATTTAAAAACAATATTGAACTCAAAAGAATTTTGTAAATGTGATGTAAGTTTAATGAAAGAATGTGTTGATTTTTTCATAGGATACTGCAAACACAAGGTACCGTCTCCTTTTATTATCGCATAATACAAATACCTGTTTCATTATATCAAAGTTTAATTAAAATTCAAAATTTATGGATTTCCATTAAATATCCAATATGAGAAAAAAGCGTTCTTGCATTTATCATTTAGTGAAGAATGTACGTGTGTTAAATTTTGATTATGACAAGTTGTAACTTTAAAATATAATTGATAATAACCTTGCAAAGGGAGAGAAAAATTTTCTATTTTATATGTATTTTCAGTATATTTTTGCACAGGAATTACAAAGCTTGTCGCCTTCTTTTCACCTTGTACTAATCTCGTAACCTCTAATGAAACTTGCGATATAACTGGGTATAAAAAGTCTGCATTTATATTTTCAGATTCTTGTTTAGACTGCTCTTCATAACTACTATTTGTAGCTGCCATATCTTTTCTATGAAAAAAAAGATATAATGTATTATTATCATGATGCAATCTGTCTCTTTCTATTGGATAATCTTTTGGCACAGATGCAGTATAGTAGGGATTCTTAAGAATATTTTGTTGCTCTAATTCTGGAATTCGGTTAATACCTATATAAGGTGTATAAAACTTTTCGAATTCATTTTGATAAGACATTATGTCATTGATATGAATATCAACTTCTTTGCGTTCAGAATCAAATGATTTATCCGTGTCAATACTCTGCTTTGATGAAATTCTAATACTAAAAATAATAAGGACTACTCCTATTAATATAATGAATAAAATCCCAATGGGCCACAAATTTCTTTGATGTGAGTTCATTAACCATCCTTTTTACTTTTACTAAAAAAACCATTGCTAACAAGTATAAATAATACTATTAAAATAGACAACATAATATAAATTATTATCTTTGTAGTATCACTAGGTTGCTCAATGGGTTTTGGAGCATGCAAGGTAACATTATAATGTTGTGCTATTGTATGTGAAAGGGCAAGATAAAGATTTAAAACCCCTTCATTAACACCACTTTTATATTTATCGCTTTCAACGGATTCTGCTGGTAAATAAGGATATGCATAATTCTCTAATAAATCTTGCGTTTTTAGAAAATCTACATTACTTTTAATAGTAATGGAATGGTCGTTATAAAATAAAAATATGACAGCATATTTTCCTTTTAGTAATCTAATCCATTGTTGTTCATAAGCCCGCCTTATTTGAAATTTGTCTTGCATATCCAATGAATCTAATGAGATATCCAAATGCTGTAAATTTGAGATAGGAATTTGTTTTATAATATGTATAAAAACACTAATTCCAGTCTTATCATATATCTCACTTGATAGATTTTTTATTGAATCGGCTGCATCCTTAGGCAATATATAAGTATCCCCTGAAAAATATTTAATAGATTGAGGAACTATATTATTGTCATCTAATTGCATTACATTGTCATTAGATTCAAAAGTATTTATTCTGATAACACCATCTTGTATAGTTGGAGCTTCATTGAGAGATAAAAGACCTTTAGACACAGAATTAGGTAATACTACACTATAATATTTTATATCATTATAGTTTTGAGAATACGTCAATATAGAACACACCGCAAAACTTGAAATATTGAAAAAGTATAATAAAAATACAAGAACAATAACTCTCGTGTTTAACAAACAATATCCTCAAACTATACGGCATGCAAATATTCATATGGTGCAAGTGTTAATATAATAGTAAGAATAGCAATACCAACAAGAACTAATGCTGTAAATTTCTCAAGTCCAGTAAATTTCATCTTTTGACTCCTTATATTTATTGAATAATTTTAATTGCATCACGATTTGTAGTATCATTTTTTTTCAAATTATTTGAATCAATACTATAAAACGTAGTAGCACTTGATTGCTGTACTTTGAGTGCACTATAACCTGTGATTACTGCTGCAATAACAACAAGCAACACGGCTAAAAAAAAACCAACCAAACTATTGAGAATGTTAATAATCGTCTGCATAGTATCTCCTTGCTTTTAAATTATTGAATTTTTTGTTTAGCGCCTATAAAGGCTTGTAATGCCTCAACTTCTCTCTGACTAAGATTTAAATATTCAAAAGATGGCATAAAACCTATATTTCCTTTTTTACCATATCGCAATACATCATGTAAAAAAGGAGTTTTACCGTATACATTTAAGGCAGGACCCATAGCCTCTACACCTTCACCATTTGCACCATGACAAGCATAACATGTGCCACTATCGTGATACACTTCTTTTCCATATTTTACAAGTTCATCATCATATTTTCGTGTCGTATCACCTACGATTTCTGACATAACATATTGAGCTACAGCTTGAATATCTTTTTCCTCACTAAGCAATCCTTCTGGCATACCACCAAATTCCTCACCGTTCGAATTTTTAAGCCCCATACTACCATGCTTAATAGTATCTACCACACCCTCAAGTTTACCCCAATGTGTAAGATTCTGTGCCTTACCATCGTTGCCTTCTGCTGTTAAACCATGACATTGTGCACATTGAACTAAAAATATTTGTTCACCCATTTCACGCAACTTTTCAGAATCCATGTTTGCATGAATGGCATCAAATTTCTGACTATGTATTTTTGCTTCCTCATTATATTCACCAATTTGTGAATACGCATTAAGCGGATAACCAAATAAAATATACCAAATTGCCCAAATCATAACTCCAAGTAATGCTAAAAGCCAACCGGTTGGAATATTGTTATTAAACTCACGGATACCATCCCATTCGTGTGAAGTCAATTCACCAATAGCACTTTCAGTTTTCATTTTTTGTATATAAAACCACGCTATCACGACTGTCAAGAGTAAAATGACAATTGCACCCATTAAGCCAATCACATTAATATGATCATTTAACCAATCCATACTATCTCCTTACTGTATATACCATACGATTTCACAAGTTTACATTACTTACTCTAATCTATCTTTTTAATTTTATATTCTCATTTTCACAAGACTCTATGATTTCATCATCTAAAGAATCATGAAGAGCCAATTTACCGTATTTTTCATAATCGACTTTACCTCGCGATTGTGCACGATAAAGATAAAATATATAAGAATAGAGCCAAAATACTAAAAATACTATAGATAGAAAATAAGCTCCCTTAAGACTCAAAAAATCAAATCCATAAATCTCTAAACTCATCATAATCCTTCATATCATTTCACAATACGACTTGAACCCAAACTATTTAAATAAGCAATTAAAGCAACAATCTCAGTAATCTTTCCACTACTAAACATTTCTGCGGTTTGTGTATGTTTCATTTCTTCAACAACAATTGCCGCATCTGCCTTAAACTGTTCTCTTGCTTCATCAATAGTCCCAAGCTTCATGCTGGTTTTTAAATTGGGGACATCATATGGCACTTTAAACACTATCTTTTGTGTTAAAGCTTCCGCATAAGCAGTTTCAAAGTCTACTTCCTTATTATAAAGATGTTTATAAGCAGGCATGATAGAGCGAGGCACAACAGAATTTGGATCATACATATGATTAGCATGCCAATCACTGCTACTTCTATCGCCTATTCTATGCAGGTCTGGACCAGTCCTCTTAGATCCCCACAAAAAAGGTCTGTCATACGCATACTCACCACTTAAACTATACATACCATAACGCATTACTTCACTTTTAAATTCACGAATAAGTTGAGAATGACAATTATAGCAACCTTCTTTCATATATACATCTCTACCTGCAGTTTCAAGCACACTTAAAGGACGCAAACCTTCAATAGGCTGTGCAGATTTTCTAAAATCTGGGATTATCTGCACCAATCCTGCAATCGAAAACACAATTACAAAAGCGATTGTAAAAAAGAAAGGATTTTTTTCTAACCAAGCAAACATACAATGCCTCCTTTAAGATGCCATAGGTGAAGCATACTCTGGTTCTTTCTGAAGTTCCCTAGCAGCCACAATAGTCATAATGATATTATAAATAAACATAACAAAACCAACAAGATAGAGCAACCCCCCAATTCCTCTTAAAATAAAATACGGCTTTAATTGGACAACTGTATCGATGAATGCGTATTTAAGTTGTCCCAATTCTGTGATATCACGCCACATCATACCCTGCACGATACCAGCAACCCACATACTAGAAAAGTAAAAAACAATACCAACTGTCATAATCCAAAATTGTGCTTCAATAATTTTCTTTGAATAAATTTCTCTACCAAACAATCTTGGAAGCATATGATACACTGTGGCGATGATAGTAAAAGCAACCCAACCAAGTGCTGCATCATGAACATGCCCAATAATCCAGTCTGTAAAGTGAGCAAGAGCATTGACTGATTTTATAGACTGTATAGGACCCTCAAGTGTTGCTAACATATACCAAGTAGAAGCTAAAATGAGGAATTTAATCAACGGTGATTCTTTTAATTGATGCCATTGACCCCTCATGGTAAGCAACATATTAACAGCAGTTCCCCATGAAGGAAGGATAAGCATAACAGAAAAAACAGAACCTAATGTTTGAATCCAATCTGGTACTGTTGAATAAATAACATGGTGTCCACCAGCCCAAATATAAACAAACATAAGACTCCAAAATGAAAACAACGTAAGCTTATAGGAAAAAACCGGTTGACCAGATTCTTTTGGTAGGAAATAATAAATCAAACCAATAATCCCAGAAGTAAAGACAAAAGCAACCGCATTGTGTCCCCACCACCATTGGATAAGAGCATCGTTTGTCCCAGCATACATTGAAATACTATGCCAAATACTACCAAACCCAGTAACAAGCCGTGTTGGAACGGAAAGATTATTAAAAATAAAAAGTACAGAAATAGCAGTAAAAGTCGCAATAAAATACCATAAAGAAATATAAATTACTTTCTCTCTTCTTACTGCCATAGAACCAAATAGGCTAATACCCCATAATACCCAAGTAACAACAATTAAAATATCTACTATCCAAGGTAATTCTGCATATTCTTTAGACTGCGTAATACCCGTAAAAAGTGTATAAAGGGCTAACACAAGCACAATAAGATACATGATAAAATGTAAAATGCCGATTAATTTCAAGAAAGGGTGCTCATGATAAGTAATTTTTAAAACTCTTTGTCCAAAATAATACCAACCCGCCCAAATACCACTTACAGTAAAACCGTAAATAATAACGTTTGTGTGTAATGGTCGCAATCTACCAAAAATAGAATATTCTCCGGCAATATAATTCAAATCTGGTATTGCTAATTGAAACGCTAATATTACACCAATCAACATACCTAGAAAGCCAGTTACTATAGAAACCAACAAAAACAATTTTGCAAGCGAATAGTCATATTGTCTTATGCTTTCCTGCATACAATCTCCTTTTCAAAAAGTCAGTCATCAAAGAATATGTCGTTATTGTAGTATTCCTATTATTAGTTATAGCTTAAAGTTAATAAAATGTTAATCAAAAATTAAAATAATAAACCCAATTTTAATACTTTAAAGTACTAAAATATTGTGTATTTTTAGTATACTTAAGAAAGCAAATACTCAATACAAGAAAACAGCAAAAATACAGCACAAAGACAACTATGAATCTAGATTCATCGCATTCACATGCAAATACCAGCATTACACGTACCTTGAAATATAACCACGCAAATATTCCAAAGATTATTGCAATTATCGGACCAACTTGTAGCGGTAAAAGCAATTTATCATTACAACTTGCACCGTTTTTGCACGCCTACATTTTTTCTATTGATTCATTAAGTATTTATCAAGAGATTAATATTGCTTCAGCTAAACCAAGTTCAAAAGAATTAAGTCTTGTGCGTCATTTTGCCATTGATATTCTTAAACCAAATGAAAAAGTACACGCTGGAATTTTTATAGATCTTTTACATGAAGCTATAAAAATCTGTCAACAAGATTCCAAAAACCTCATTATTGTTGGAGGAAGCAGCTTTTACTTGAAGTCCATTATACAAGGATTAAGCCCAAGGTTAGATAGCAACACACAAGCAAATCCTATTTTTTATAAACTCTTAAAAATGCCACTATCTGAGCAATACAAATTCTTACAAAAAATTGATAATAAATACGCAATGAATATTCAACCAACGGATACATATAGAATTCAAAAAGGCTTAGAAATATTTGCTTTCACTAATCTTAATCCGACACAATTTTTTCTACAAAATCCACCCACCCCATTTCCTTTACCAATTCAAATTTACAATCTTTGCATTCATAAAGATGAATTGCATAATAAAATTCATAAACGTACCAAACAGATGATTCAAAACGGTATTCTTAATGAAGCCAAAACTATTTTAGAACAATATGGACACAATATCCAGCCATTCAAGTCCATTGGGCTTAAGGAGTGTTTAATGTTTTTACAAGGGAATCTTGATTATGCACATCTAGAATCACTTATTACCACGCATACTAAACAGCTTGCAAAACGTCAAAATACTTTTAATCGCTCACAATTCAAAAATACCATTATGCTCGATACCCATTGTAATCTAACACAGATTATAGACAGCATAGTTACAACACTAAAGATATAATTTTGAAACTATATATTCGCATGCTAAATAGCTTATTATATTCTTGCATAAAAGAATCGGAATGCCCTACATAACAAATATACAACATTTTGCATAAAAATTAATAAAAGTTTAATGTAAAAAATAATAATATTAAACAATTTTTTCATAAAATCAAATTTTTTACAATAAGGATTTTTTACATGCTTAAAAAGATGCTAGTAATGAGTATGGCCTGTGCAATATCATGCAACATAAGTTTTAGCAAACCAACAAGAGCATTGGATCTTGCAGAAATTGTCCTGAGTGAAACTGAAAAAAGTGGTATAAGACATGTTTGTCATGGTAATGATAGAGAGGCAAACTGCCATATTAGAGATATTGTAAATTCATATTTACAAATAAAAAATATTTATATGAATATTGCATTAACTGATTTTACATTAAAACAAAAGTTTTCAGCAGATATAGAGATGAATTTGGGAAAATATGCTGACTATAATATTTTTATTCCAAAAAATATTGTATGCGAAGCTGAATCTCATCTTAAAGATTTAGAAAATCTTAATACAGGATCTTGCACCCTTAAATCAGATGTTGCCACTTTAGAAATAGATATGCAAGACGTAATGCAATCTAAAAAATTTCGCTACAAAACAATGTTTAATGCTGTGCGGCATTTCATGGAGACCATAACATATTTTTCTAATAAATTTGAAAAAATTCAATCACTTTATGCTAAAGATTCAGAAACATTGCGAGAACAACGCGATAACGACCTAAGACGTCTTTATGCAGAAGAAAACACAAAACAAAATAGTTACGAAATACACATGGTGCGAGAAGCATACGAAATTAATAGTGATGCATTAACCAAACGTTATGTCGCTGATACACAAAAAAATATGGATAATTTTATTTCATGGCTTAAACAATATAATATAGATATTAAAGAAATAAAAATATATCTTAAAACTAAAAAGCTTGCTGAATCGCTCTTTGCAATATATGCAAAAGATTTCTTAAATTTCAATGAAAATGCCCCTCTTTCTAATGAGGAAAAAAAGCAAAGAGAAGAAGAAAAAAAGCGTATTACAGCTGAATACTATGCTGGATTAGAACTCATACGTGCAGCAGCAATCACTTTTGTATCACAAAGTCCGTATCTCAATGAACATCTTAAAAAGAACCTAACTAAAGTTGTTAGTGAACATGCAAAGCTTTTTGATCCAAATTCACACAAAAGAAGTTTAAAAATTCTTGTGCAACACCTTAGCGATAAGCCAATCAATCTTGGTGAACAAGTAGAAAAATTGAAAAATGCAGATGATAGAGATACGAAATTACAAATTCTTTTTGAAATTATCAATCAGTATGATATTAAAGTTGTCCGGTATTGGCCTAATTTTAATTTATAGTCATCATAGTTATGTGTAGCTTAGTATGAATTCGCACCTTAAGTTATAGAACTTAAATGTTTTAGGATAAAATTTACTATGTTTAACTCAAAGTCGGACAGAATTGGCGGATACTATTGATTATAAAATAAATTACAAATGATCTTGGTTATCTCAAATTATATCATTTGGTATTAATTAAAATCTATAACTTTAATATACAGGATTCACAAAATCCTGTATTATACTAAAATTAAGGACAATGATGTCTTCTACTCAATTAGAGCCATATAATATTAATATCCAAAGTCAAATACATATCAATCTTTTACATTACACACCACTCAACGTATGTGCTAAGGCTATACGTACATGTTGGGATAGTCATGCCAAAAGCGATAATGGTGGTAATGTTGATAAGGATTTAATCTATCGTGTGGGCAACAAAAATAAACATAAATCCACACTAGAACATTTAGTTTATTCTTTCGAAATTATAGGCATCTCACGTGCCTGCCTACAAGAATTAAGTAGACATAGAATCGCAAGCTTATCTGTTAAAAGCACAAGATATACACTCAAAGAATTACGAAAAGAAATAAGTTTTTGTATAGACTCTAATACATTAGATTCTATACAAAGGGCAAAAAAGTATATTGTTTTTACAAATGATGAAACCATTAATAAAATTAACATAGAATCACTAGAAAGGCTTAGGACAATACTGGTCAATGGAACCACAAATGATATTGCTAAATATTGTTTACCAGAATGCTATAAGACACAATTAGTATGGACAATCAATGCAAGGAGTTTGCAAAATTTCTTGCAATTACGTAGTGCAAAAGTCGCATTACAAGAAATACAGAATCTCGCTAAAGCCATATTTCATGCGTTGCCTCAAGAGCATTGCTATCTATTTGAGGAGTTTATGAATGATAGCAACACTAAAAACTAATCCCTATACCTCATCACAACAATATTTTGATTCTCTTACAAATGAAGAAAAAACAGAATTTTTAGCATTTCTTTTCACCATTTTGACACATAAAACAATTATATTTTCCAAATTTATTCATGCTCATCCATATTTTGAAGAATATATTTTTTCAACAAATTTAGAATCTTATAATCTCACATATTTAGAAAATAATCGCAACATTATCCATGCTGTTATGCAAATAGAGCAAAAATTTCTACCGAATATCATATTTTGCCATCAAAAAAATAATCAAACATTGCTCGGCATAATTTTACAAGAACCCTTTAGTCGCACGAGTCAAAGCAGTATTACCAAACAAATAGTTTCACATTATAATAACACACCATTACAATTTTATATCTGCAAACAAAGCTTTTTATATGAGCTTACCCTAGCATTAAGCCTTCAGCAACATTTCCATCGTGATGATTTACGTGAAGAACTAGTAAATGACTTATTACAATTTGCAATACAATTTTATGCAAGTGATATTCATTTGGTATCACAAAACAAACAAGGAAAATGTTTTTTACGCATTGATGGAGTTTTGGTCCATTTTCTAACTTGTAGTATCACACTTTTTACAAAAATCTCACAAAAATTAAAACTTTTATGTGAACTCGATATTAATGAGACAAGATTCCCGCAAGATGGACATTTCAAAACGCATAAATTACAACAATCTAACAAAGATTCTTATGCTAATTATTATACCAATAATAATTTGCGAGAGACCATGTCTATAGCACATGATATAAGAATATCATTTTTCCCGACACTTGCTGGAGAAAGCATTGTTTTACGTATCCCACATTGTAGCCATCAATTTTCTAGTCTTGATTCCATGCAAATTGATACTACCATTTTAGAATCTCTAAAAACAAATCTTTTAGCAAAACATGGCTTGATACTTATTAGTGGACCAACAGGAAGCGGTAAAAGCACATTATTATATAATTGTTTGCGATTTCTAAATGATGGTACAAAAAAAATTATTACCATAGAAGATCCTGTTGAACAAGAAATTATAGGCATTACGCAATGTCAAATCAATGAAGACATTAATCTCTCATTTGCTACAGCATTAAAATATATTCTACGACAAGATCCAGATATTATTATGGTTGGTGAAATACGAGATTTTGACACCCTTGCTATAACACTCCGTGCTGCACTTACAGGACATTTGGTATTAGCAAGCCTTCATTCAAGTGATTGCATATCAAGCCTTGCAAGATTAAAAGATTTAGGAGCAAAAGAATATTTATTAGATTCTGTATTAAAGTGCATCATTGCTCAACGATTGCTAAAAACACTTTGTCCTCATTGCAAACAAGAGATTAATGGCAAAATGCAGGCTACTGGCTGCCAAATATGTTATCATCAGGGATACGGAAGAAGAATATTGATACAAGAAATCCTTGATTTAACAAAGAAAACAGATTCCATGCCACATAATAACGATAAGCCAATATCCCAATCTCTCTCTCTATCAGAAAATAACAAGAACTTCTACCATTCTATATCATTAAAGCAACAAGCCTATTCATTATGGCAGCAAGGTATCATCGGATATGAAGAAAGTTTGGTATAAGTATCAATATATGAAACATTGCATTATTATAATACAGTATGCCTTTCTTTGTTTATTATGCACACAATTTTGCATGTATGCCAATGATATTACGCAATTTTCATCAGATGAAAACAGTAGCTTCCTACATACTCCCAGCACCTCTGAATTACAAACAAGTATCGAATTAACACGTAACACAAAAGTCAGAGAATCACAGAATGCACAACAAATATCACTTTTACGCAAAGCAAACACACAACGTAATGGAGTTTATCTTATGGTAGTAGGAAATGTGATTCCAATACAGAGGTTGGCAGGTAATGAAACAATTGTCGGATATAGCATGGGAATGGGGCTTAGATCTGGAGTTATAAGCTATTTAGACAATTACATCGGAATACGTGGTTATTTTTCCCTTGATTTCACTAATGATAAATTATCTCCTATAAAAAAACAACAAGATTCTCATAATGGAACATTTCTTATGGCAAGCCTTGGTGTAGATATTTTAATAGATTTTTTCATCGGCAAACAATATAAAAACACAATGGGTTTTTTCATAGGAGTTGGGGCTGGGGCTCTAGTCTATTTTGACCTTACGACACCCATTATTATTCCCAATGCCGAATCTATTAATACAAAAATAACTGCCAATGTTATGGTACAAGGTGGTATAAGTACAGTTCTTTCTTATAAACATCGAATAGAAGTTGGTGTCCGATTTTTGCCCACACAATCCCTAGGTATAGAAATCGATGGTATATTAGCGGACTACAATTTTTATATGGGATACAGTTATAAATTTTAAATTATTGGAAATAATATGAAACTCACAGTATTTGTAGATTGGGAAAACTTAAGACATGAAATTGAAAAGATTCATCGAGATGAGGCATTCCCACAATTTAATGAAAATGTTATAGATTGTGCTAACGCTTATCATATTATGGCACTCATACATTCATTCTTACTCAAAGAAGAAGAGCTAAAAAAAATCTTTTTTTACACAGCTAAACCGCTAGAATCTGATAAAATCAATGTAGAAAAAGATGAAGAATATCAACTTAGATTAACAAAATTTACGAAATTCCTCGATGATATTGCCAAACTTCCTTTTGTTGCTACAAGGCTTGGAATCTCAAAATTTCGTGGTTTTGATTCTAATAATCGCCCAATTATTATTCAAAAGCAAGTTGATATGCTTATAGGTCTTGATATTGCTCACATTGTCTATAATAAACTTACAGATAGAATCTTAATTTTTTCTAAAGATATTGATTTAATTCCGGCTTTAAAATGTGCACGAATTAACGGTATTACAACTATCATAGCCAACCTAAAAGATGGTTTTGAGGTAAATCACAGTCTTATTAAACATTCTGATTTAATTCGTTCCCGTAGCTGCAATCAAATTCTTGAATATACAAAAAATGCGTTACATATGGAGTATTAATAGCCATAAACCATAAAAGGAAAAATAATGCAAAGTATCATAGAATCTTTCTATAAAAACTCTCTTTATTCTTGTTATTCTGATTCCCATATAAAGACATGGCTAGACTATATAGAATCAAAAGCATTGACACAAAACGCATATTATAACGTTAAGTCTGCACACAATAAAATATCACGCAAAGCCCCACATGATATAATTACTAATAACTCACATTATCAGCTTTCCTCATTATTAGACGATTCCACAATCTTGTCTAAACTCTTTTTGCCTTCTTTTGAATCTTCTATAGCATTAGATTCTTATATACATGGTTTTTTTAGTCATCTTGCGATTTTTGGACTACAACAAGATTACATACTTATTGAAATTTATCAACCCAATATAGATTCTAACACATTAGGCATTTATGCCATCAATTATGCCTTTAGTGCTTTTATGCTTGGTTATCAAAACATTGTGATAGCATTTACAAATACCCACTTCAAAAAACAAGATACATATCAAGCATGGCAAGAATCTTACAGAAAAATTCTGCAATCTAGCAATATTGCTAAATACCAATGTCTTTTCAGCATAAGTTTATATGCTTATAATTCACAATTTTATTGCAATACACAATCGCAAGATTCATATTTAGATAAATCGCACAATACCTCATCACATCAAATCTTTAATAAAGACCAAGAAGTTATTTCAACAAACAACCATCATATTGAAGGCATGTTGCATAGCATTGCCACAATGCTTTATGCACGTCAAATAGATATAAAAAACAAAAGTTGCCTCATTACAGGTTGCGACACAATAAGCACAATGCTTATACAAAGATTACAAGCATTACGTGCAAAACCTATTACTCTAAGTGATAAATATGGCTTTATATATGATAAAAAAGGGCTTGATATGGCACTTATTAAAGAATCGCAAGATTCTTTAATATTCGCACCATTACAATATGAAAGCTGGCTTGAAATATATGCCCACAAAAGAAAATGCGATTTTATCACGCAAAAAGAAGAAATTTGGAATATCTCGGCTTTTGCATATTTCTTATTTGACGATTCGCTTATGCCATCTCTACAAGATAGCACAAAAATCCTTAAAAATGGTTGTAAATGTATGGTTGAGAATCTTTCATTACATTTTAATAGCATCAAGCTTTTTTTAGATTCTCGAATCTGCTACATTCCAGCCATACTACTACAAAGTATCATTATTCACTCACTACATGCAGAGTACAATACAACAACATGTAATGTGCTACATAAGGATATTGAAAGCCTTCTTAATGCAATCACTCATCATGCTAATGAGGCAAGATTCCCAATTGACATATATCTTGGAATTTTTTTACACTGTTATACAAACTTATCCTATTATATCTCTAATAATTTGCAGTTTTAAGCTTAAATACAAATATTTCTCAACATTATAATGATAGAATCACGAAAATTTGATACAAGGTGAATAATAATGCAGGTTGATTCAAATAAGCAAAAAGCCTTAGAGAGTGCAATCAAACAAATTGACAAAGCTTTTGGTAAAGGCATGTTAGTAAGGCTTGGAGACAAGCAAGTTGAAAAAATAGATTCTATATCTACAGGTTCACTGGGATTAGATTTAGCACTTGGAATAGGTGGAATCCCAAAGGGGAGAATTATAGAAATATATGGTCCAGAATCAAGTGGTAAAACCACACTCTCTTTGCAAATCATAGCAGAATGTCAACGTAATGGTGGCGTGTGTGCCTTTATTGATGCAGAACATGCACTAGATGTATATTATGCAAAGAATTTGGGAGTAGACACAGAAAATTTGCTCGTTAGTCAACCAGATAACGGTGAACAAGCCTTAGAAATTTTAGAAACAATCACACGTAGCGGAGCTGTTGATTTAGTCGTTGTAGATTCTGTCGCTGCACTTACCCCAAAAGCAGAAATTGACGGTGATATGGGAGACCAACACGTTGGATTACAAGCAAGACTTATGAGTCATGCATTAAGGAAAATCACTGGTGTGCTGTTTAAGATGAATACCACTTTGATTTTTATCAATCAAATTCGTATGAAAATCGGTGTTATGGGATATGGTAGCCCAGAGACAACAACAGGAGGTAATGCTCTCAAATTTTATGCAAGTGTTCGCATTGATATTCGCAAAATAGCAACATTAAAACAAAGTGATACTATTATTGGCAACAGAGCCAAGGCTAAAGTTGTTAAAAACAAAGTAGCCCCACCATTTAGAGAAGCTGAATTTGATATTATGTTTGGCGAAGGCATTAGTCGTGAGGGTGAAATCATTGACTATGGTGTAAAACTTGATATTATTGATAAAAGTGGTGCTTGGCTTTCTTATGAGGATAAGAAAATAGGGCAAGGCAGAGAAAACGCAAAAACATTTCTTAAAGAAAATCCAGAAATTGCGACAGAAATTGCCAACAAAATAAAAGAACAAATTGGCACAAGTGATGAAATCATGCCGTTACCAGATGAACCGGAAAACTCTTAAAATTATATGTCTTGTTGTTATTTGAATTATTTAGAAAATATAAAAATAAACCATTTTTTGCCGATAGTTCGTTATAATTACTACATTTTAGGATAATTATATTAAATTATTCGATTTTACAAGGAGGCTATAATGGAGATACAAGGAAGTTCATTGACACCATTGCAACGTCAAATTATGACAGCTTTCATTAATGCGGGAGGATCTTATGATGGTGGTCCTGCTGTACAGCCTGTGAGACAACCTATCGTAGATGAAAGCAATAGAATCCAGAGGCAACAAGATAATAATGAATTACGCGAACAAATGGTAGCACTTTCAAAAAAACTACAAGAAGAAATGGAAAAAGCTAGCACTAATATCGATTTTTCTTACAATGATGATATTAAAGCTCTAGTAGTAACCGTACGCGAACCGACTGGGCAACGTGTAATTAGAGAAATTCCTTCACAAGAAGCTATTGAATTAATGCGAAAAATGCGCGAAATGGTTGGTAATATTTTTGATGAATATGTGTAAAAAGAATCATATCCGACAACTTTAAAAATCATATACTACTAAGTTTGTTGGAATCTATGCAAAAATTAAAACAAATATCGAAATTATCTACTATAGTAATAGTAATAGTAATAATTTCTTCACTTGTACTTATTTTACAATCTCAAAAACTACCAAATACTTTCCAAGAATCAAAAGAACTCTTAAAAGAAGTATATAAATACCACAACTTTACCACAGATTTTTATTGTCAAGCTCCTTTTGCTTTTCAGGGTAATACTATGGTAGTGTTAGAATCAGAAGCCTATACACCAAGAAAAGCTTTTACCAAAAAAGGCAAAGAGAATCTAAGGGTTAAGAGAATAGAGTTTGAACATATTATGCCAGCAGAGAATTTTGGTAAGCATTTAGCGTGTTGGCATGATAAGAGTAAAGGTGGTGGGAGGAAAGCATGTAGAGACGATGAGATGTTTAAAAGAATGGAAGCGGATATATATAATCTTGTGCCAGCTATTGGTGAGATAAACGCTGATAGGAGTAATTTTAGGTATGCAGAAGCTCCTAGAGATTTAGTGTATAATCAATATGGGAATTGTAAGGTATATACTGATTTTACAGCTAAGAGATTCTATCCTGCTAGCTATTCTAAAGGCTTAATAGCTAGAACATATCTTTATATGAGTAAGACATACAATATAAGACTTTCAAAGCAAGAAAGACAACTTATGGAATCTTGGGATAAGACATATCCACCTAATTGGTATGAGGAAGAGAGGCAAAAAATGATATATATGGCATTATGGATATATAGAATCTATGACACAATATCTGTAAAAATTTAATAGACTCTAATGGTATTGAGTGGCAAAATTTAACCGAATCTAAGATGTCTTACAAAATGCCTTATTATTTGTATTGTTAAGTCAAAGAGCATGTAGCACTTAAAGTTTTATAAATTCTTTATGCTAGACATAAGAGAATGTAGGCAAAAAGCTAAGAATCTATATTATCATTTTGAAATATCTGTATTGAATATTTAAAATCTATCTCACTTTACTACATGATTAAGATGCCTATATTATAATAATTTTACTATAATAATTTTATAAAATATAATTATACTAAATATTAAATTCGAAAGTTATAGCATTTTACAATAAACTCTATTTTTAAATCTTAAATAATATTCTTTAATGTTATGTAACTACAAATAATATAATATTTGTGTAGCTAATTTATAATTTGATGTATAGTGTTTATAATTACTTACTACTTCTCAGCTAATTTAGAATATATTTGCAATTACAAGTTTTATCAATAACCAAGAATTATAAAAAATATTAGTAAAAATGTTTATAAATGTAACAATCAATCTAATTTCATTTTTTTTTTTTGGTAATATACAAAATAGTATTGTAATATCATTTACTTTTATCAGTTATACTCCTACACTGAAACCTAAAGAAAGGAGTATATGATGAAGTTTTCGCTTGTTATCAAACGAAGCATAGCGATTTTGAACGCATGTTCTATTGTTGCTACACAAGCTATTTTTGCTAATCAAATTGTCATTGATACGACACAAGCGATAAATAATCCTCATCTCACACACTCTGATAATAATATTGATATAGTCAATATTGCCAAACCCACTCAAGCTGGAATCTCAAATAATTTCTATCATGATTTTAATGTTTCCCAAAATGGTGCTATTCTCAATAATGCTTTAAGTCAAGATGTGCTTGTTAACACACAACTAGCAGGATATATTTATTCTAATCCTAATTTAGATTCCGCCACTGCAAAACTCATTTTAAATCAAGTTACAGGTGGCAACATTTCACAACTTTTAGGCTACCTTGAGATAGCAGGGAGTAAGGCAGATATGATTCTGGCTAATCCAAATGGCATTACATGTCAAGGTTGCGGCTTTATCAATGCAGCCAATGTTACATTAGCCACAGGACTTTTAAGTAAAGAGGAATTAGAAAGGCTCAATGCGTTGCAGCAATATAACACCTCTATACCTATAACACTAAATATTAAGCGAGGCGATATTGTTGTAGATACCCTTGATGCGAGGAATGTTACAAGTCTTACCTTATTAGCCAAAAGCATGAATGTGGCAGATTCCTTACAAGCACAGAATCTACGTGTCTTATTAGGGTCTAATCAAGTGAGTTTTTCACCGCTTACCCTACTCTATCAGCCAATAATAACGAACAATAAAGATACACAAAATGCTTTAGCCCTTGATGTCGCCTATCTGGGTAGCATTGTATCAAATAAAATTTTTATCGTTGCGACTGATGAGGGAGTGGGGATAAAAAATGCAGGTATAATAGCAAGCACTGCTTCGACAGATTCTAATAATAGCGGTTTTGTATTACAAGCAAATGGTAAGATAGAAATTGCAAAGCCAATAGATACAACGACTTTAGCTAACATTCACAGCACCCCAAATCATGATAATGCCTCCAATAACAATATGATAACTAATAATCCTACATCACAAGATAGTATCGATACCGCCTCAAATATCACATTCGCCCCAAGCCTTTATGCAGAGGGTGGCATGGATATACAAGCACAAAGCCTTGAAAATTATTCTATTATCCATGCACAAGGGGATATTGCTATTAAAGCTGATTCTATCCTTAATAAAGGACATGCTGACATTGATAAGAAAGTCATATCGACAGAAAAATTTAACTCATGGCATCCAACTCTCAATGGTAAGTTTAGCGATAGCTATGGGACAGGCACATATCATACCACATATCGATACGATATCATTACTTATCAAGAGGAGATTAACCAAGATACCTATTCTCCAAGCATTATAATGGGTAATAATATCACGATACAAGCAAAAGATTTTACCAATGACACCGGCATTATCCATGCTAAAGGGGAGTTTAATAATTATGCACAAAATTTTGTCAATACGTCCCCACAACTACGACAGATTGTAGCCTATGAAAATGGCACAAAGGAGACATACGATAGACATGGAAAGTGTAACTGGTTGTTAGATTGGATAAGCAAGGATTTTTTTTGTGGTAGCACTTGGACTACGACTGGCTTTACCCGTGCAAACGAATACACTCTACTCGACTATAAGGCACCGGATATAAGTCTTAATAGTCTTGAGGCAAATTCCTTGCAGACTATCCTTACAATAGGCAGTAATAGCATACAGCCGAATGTCTATACCAATGACTTGCAAAGTGTTATATCGGGATTTGGATTCCAAAAACACATAATAGATAATAATATAATATTTAAAGCTGATACTAATAACCTAGCCCATGTAACATCGCTAGATTCTCTACGTCAAGTCTCACAGATACATAATGCTCCCTTTATGAGTGAATACCAACAGCGATTGCAAAATCTTACTAATGCTAAGGATACTTCTTTGCAAATAGGTATCAGTGGTAGCACTATCAATATCCAAGCACAAAATGTAATAAATGAGTCAAATCTCTCTGCGGGTAGAGATTTACTCATCGATTCTGATTTTATCATTAACAACAACGGACAGATTATCGCCACAGAGGGGCTAAATCTCAAAGCAGATTCTATCAAGCAAAACGGTGGTACACTTAAGGCGGATAATGTAAAAATAAAAGCCAATGATGTTTCGATTGCCTCAAGTGCATTAAGCAATAAAGCACAAAAAACATATACTACCCTTGGTTTTCAAGGGAATAGATTTGGCTTTTTTGAAGCAGTAGCTTCCACCTCAAGCAACACTACATTAGGCTCACTAGCACGTATAGAGGGCAATAATATTAATATCACAGCGGATAATACCTCGCTAAAAGGAGCAGACCTACAAGCAAAGGGAAACATAAATATAATAAGTGATACGCTAACGATTGATACACTCGCTACCAATAATGCATATAGTGATAAAACAGCAACATATAATACTACGCATAATATTGCTTCTTCTCTCAATGCTAATAACATTACATTGCAAACAAATAATGATATGACTCTAGTTTCTGCAAGCTTACAGGCAGACAATAGCCTTACGTTAGATTCTGGTGAAAATATCACTATGGATACTGTTAAAGATTCTACACACTCTATAACAAATACAAAAGACACTAAGAGCGAAACATTCTCCACTACAACTACACATACGGCAGAGACAAAGACAAATGCAACCAATCTTACCTCAAATTTTGCAGGAGATACCATTAACATAAATGCGAATAAGAATATAGAGGCGTATAATCTCAATGCTACAAGCAATGATATACATATAAATGCTGGAGATACACTAACACTAAGCAACCGTGCAGATATAAAGCAAACTCATACAAATACCCGTGTAGAAAATGTTGGATTTACTGCAAGTGCAGATAATGGCAAGTTTTCTATAAGTGTTGGCAAAGATACTACATCTACTAATACAATGAGTCAAGATAATACACATAATAATACAGCTTTGCAAGGACAAAATATTGCTTTACAAGCTGCAAATGATGTAAAGCTAGAATCAACAGACATTAATACTAATGATACAATGAATATTGCTGGTAAAAATGTTTCTATACAAGCTCTTGATAATACCTCAAACACTACTACCACAACACATTTTACTTCCAATCGATTTGGTATTAGTATCAATCAAGATGCTGTAATAAAGCCCCTTGTCAATGTCGCCGTAATAAACCCTGCAAAGAACGACCTTAATAATATGCCATTTGCATTCACAAAAAATCTAAGCAATAAAATACAACCGCTATCTTTTGACATAAATCTTGAAGTTGGTTTCACACATAAAAATATTACTACAACACAAAATGACTTTTCTACCTCTGCATCAAGTGCAAATTTGTCTGGTAAAAATATATCGATTGTAGCCACTAATGACGCAAATATCATAGGTTCAAATGTAACCGGACAAAGCATCGATTTAAGTGGCAAAAATGTCAACATTGAAGCAAAAGAGGAAATTTCGAATACATCTGCAAAGACAGTAGCAAATGAAATAAAAACGGAATTAAAGCTAGAAATAGGTAAAAATAATAGTATAAGCGGTGGTGTTGACTACAATCGCAATACTAACGATACAATAACAAATATCGTAAAGCACAAAGGCTCTAATATAGCAGCAGACAATCTGACGATTACTGCAAATGACACGACTAATATTATTGGCTCAAATATTGCCACACAAGATACAACTATCACAACAAAAGACTTTAATCTTGCACAGGCAACAAATACAGAATCAAGCAAGACTGATTCAACCAATCTTAGTGTAAATGCAGACGTAACCTTTAATGGCTCGATAGGTTTTAATGCCAATGGAAGCTATGGTAATACACATAATAATACCTTTAAGACAGTAGCACAAGGCTCTACATTCAGTGCTAACAATTTAATACTTAATAGTAGCAATGATAGCAATATCATTGGCTCAAATATGCACATAGCAAATACAGCAGATATACAAACTAATAATTTTAATGTAACAAGTGCTACTAATACCAATACACAGAACACATCAAATTTTAATATAAATGGTGGTTTTGGATTTGGTGGGGGCTTTAATGTATCATTGGGCATGGATCAAGGCTCTTCAAATACTCATGCGACCACTAATACAGCCTCTAATCTCACTATTGGGAATCTAGCTCTTAATGCAAATGGTGATACAAACCTTATAGGCTCAAACCTCAATGCACAAAATGCCGAGATAGCGACTAATACATTAAATCTTACTGCTTCTAAGGATTCACAATATACTAATTCGCAAAGCTTTGGAGCAAATGTAGGCTTTAAAAATGGCTTTGATATGAAAGCTAATACGAGTATTGGCTCTAGCGATAGCACAAGTTATAATAATGCTCAATTCCAAACACAAAATTTGACACTTACGACAAATGATAATCTCAATATGCACGGTGCTACTATACAAGCTGATATGATGAATGCCAATGTGGGTGGCAATCTCAATATAACGAGTTTACAAGATTCTAAAAATGCCATGCAACTTGATGTAAATATAAGCTCTAATATAAAAGATACCAATGTAGGATTCATACATACGGACTACAAGAGTGTTAATAATCAAAGCGGTATTAACGGAGGACTTTTTACACTCAATGTAGGAGGAGATACTTCTATGCGGGGGGCATATATAGAGGGAACTAAAGGCTCAAGTTTTACGACAGATTCTCTCTCTGGTAGTAGTCTCTCTAACAGCTCCTTTTATATAGATAATACCAATAGCACTAAAGTAGGTTTTATCCCGTATTCTAGTCAAGGCACAACAATTTCTAGTATAGGACAAGATATTGTTCTCACTACTCATAATAGTGATGGTATAGTAAGGAATCAAAGACAAAATAATGAAGCAATAGACTTTTCACAAGAAACAGCACAAAGTATTATTAAAGATAATAATGCGATAGTAAACGAAGTGGTTGCCTCTATCCAAAATCCAAAGCAGGCAATAAAAAAACATATTATCATGCCTACATTGCAGCCCGCAATTAATACTATTTCATCAGATGTAGCCAATGGACTCACAAACGTATCTAATGAGATTCTTGATGCCTCCACAGTGGAACAGACATTCAAAGATACCAATAATATAAAAAATGAAGTATCACAACAGATACATAAAGAAATCCCAATTTTAGTAGATGACCTAGCGTCAAAGGGTGTAGATAAGGTATTAGACATATCTATGCCAATAACTACTAAAAAGTAGGATTTATGGTATAGATATTGCTATATCAATTTTAATTTTTATTATTAAGGAGTTTCTTATGAAGAAAGTTATTTTTACAGGTTTAGTTAGCGTGGCATTAAGTGCTACTTTGGCAGAAGCAAAATTCTTCTTAGGTTTAGAAGGTGAATACAGTATAAGTAGTACTTATGACACAAGACAAGTTGGCAATGGTAACATCAGTTGGGGTAATAGAGGATTCGATGGTGGTCCCCAATATCCTTTTTATCAAAGCTGGAATGCTGGTATCAATCTAGGAACAGAGCATTTGTTTAATGATTATATCGGACTTAGATGGCTTTTTGGTATTAATTATGGACAGTTTGTTAAAAATTTTGATGGGCTTCATAATATAAATTTTCAGCTTGGCATAGACGGAATATTTAATTTCGTTAATACTGGCTCTTTTTCATTCGGTCTTTTTGCTGGATTAGGTGCTAGGCTTGATTTTATTTTTAACCCCGTCAATAGTGATTTAGTAAATGGAGTATATAATACTGCTTTATTGGGTCGCTTAGGACTCACTTTTGGACTTGGAGAACATAGTAGAATAGATCTTGGTGTCGGTGTGCCCTTTATG
The DNA here is from genome assembly GCA_949299115.1 of uncultured Helicobacter sp. Lineage (GTDB taxonomy): Bacteria > Campylobacterota > Campylobacteria > Campylobacterales > Helicobacteraceae > Helicobacter_A. The sequence continues at coordinate 34,482 of CASFZH010000030.1, forward strand.
ACCATAAATTTAAAGGGTCCAGCTGAAAGTTTTTATTATAGCCCACTTCGTTTCAATGTTGGCTATAAGTTTTTATTTTAACAGTAATAATTTCACTAGTTTGTCTGTATTGAGGTAGCTATATGGCATAGCGTAATTAGCAGGATAGATTCTAACTTACACTAAAATAATTAGAATCTAAAAAACCTTAATGCAGTGTCATTCCAAACACCGTAAAGTAGAGCTGAAGTTCCTTTAGCAGTCTATAAAAATAAAAAGGGGTAGTCCAAATCTTATTAGCTATGATTTTTAGGATTTTATATCCTATATATATTAAAAAAGTTGGAATACTACAAAATTTTAACAAAATATGTAACTATACTTTATAGCAAATTAGAAACTTCAGAAGTGTAAAAGTTTAGCATAAATATCAATTACACTAAAATTTCATAAAAATATGTCGATATTTTGTAGCTATGTTTTTTAAACAAAAGTAAAAATTATGGTATAAATTAGGTATTGTATTTTTATATCCAAATCTAGGAGTTTTTTATGAAAAAAGTTATTCTTACAGGTTTAGTTAGCGTAGCATTAAGTGCTACTTTGGCAGAGGCGAAGTTTTTTGTTGGGGTGGAAGGTGAATACGGTATGAGTAGCATATATACTACCCCGTTTGCTTCACAAGGGACTGTTAGCTGGGGTAATAGAGGATTTGACGGTGGACCAGGATATCCCTATTACCAAGAATGGGGCGTAGGCATTAATATAGGTACAGAGCATTTTTTCAATAATTATGTTGGATTTAGATGGCTATTTGGTATTGGTTATGGGCAAATTTTTTATCCTAGTTGGTTTCTTGATTATCAACAGATAGCCCTTCAGCTTGGTGTAGACGGATTATTTAATATTGTTAATACTGGTTCTTTCTCACTTGGTCTCTTTGCTGGATTAGGTTTTAGAACAGATTTTATTGCAGAGAATTTTTTCGTTAGATTAGGTAGCATACATGGCAATCTATTAGGACGCATAGGGTTTACATTGGGATTTGGGGAACATAATCGAATAGACATTGGTGTTGGCATACCCTTTATGACCGTTGCCATTAGTAACAATGCTTTTATGCACGCCCCAATTCGTTTTAACATTGGCTATAAATTTTTATTTTAATGGTAGACAATTTCCGTTAGACTCGTCTATATTGAGATAGGTATAGTATCTCTAACTAGCAGGATAGATTCCAACTCGCATTAAAAGTAAAGGGAAAAATCCAAATCTTAATAATGAGTTAGAATATTCAGAAGTGTAAAAGTTTAGCATAAACACCAATTACATTAAAATTTCTATAAAAATATGTCGATATATTATAACTATGATTTTCAAGCTAGAAGTCATATTGTAAATTATATGATAAGCATATAACTAAATTCATAATTTTAGGAGTTTTTTATGAAGAAAGTTATTATTACAGGTTTAGTTAGCGTAGCCTTGAGTGCTACTTTGGCAGAGGCGAAGTTTTTTGTTGGACTTCAGGGAACATTTAATATGTTAGGGGCTAGTGGTAATACTCCTAATTACCCATTTGCTGCTATTACGGAAAAAGTCGGATGGGGTAGTAGTGGCTTTTATGACCAAAATTTACACGGCTGGGGTGTGGGATTGAATCTTGGAACAGAACATCTATTTAGTGAATATTTTGGTTTTAGGTGGTTTGTTGGTGTCAATTATAATCGATGGCTTAACACTAGTGGCTTATCATTATTAGCCAATGGTTTATATACTACTAATGATATTAACGTTGAAATTGGAGCAGATGCTTTAATAAACTTTATTAATACTGGTTCTTTCCAATTTGGTGTCTTTGTAGGTTTAGCAGCTCGCTTTACCTTTCCTTTCCTGACAAATGTACAAGAAAATCTATCATGGGAAACAGTTTCATTTTATCCAATCTTAGGACGTGCAGGACTTACTTTTGGACTTGGAGAACGTAGTAGAATAGATCTTGGCGTTAATATACCAATTGCAAGCTTCAATACTTTCACAAATGGTGTAGTACATTATGCTCCATTAGAGTTTACACTTGGCTATAAAATTTTATTCTAAACTTCCATACAATCTTTGTGAGTATTATAAATGTGGCGAATATCACGGGTATTATGTGGAGCTTTGATAGGGAACATTGGATTAGTAGCAGCAGAGGATTTGCCATGCTTCCCAATAGATAGCATTAATTTTTCCTCATTAGAGAGCTATCTTTATCATACAAATAGTGAGGAACAGCTTATCTATAAAACATTTCCTTTTATACATACTCTGACAAAGCCATATTTACATCAGTGTCTCAATGCTACAGATATTGCGACGTTACTCAAGTCTTTGAATGATGCAGCGATACGAAAGGGCTATATCACGACACGTTTTGGTATAGGTGAGCAGGACTTAACTACTAAAAATCTTGATATACGAGTTCAGCTTGGTAAAATAGGCGAGATAGATTATCAAAATAATGGCTATATGTTTTTCTTTAAAAAGGATTTTGCCCTTAAAGAAGGGGACATCTTGAATCTTAAGAATTTAGAAAGAGGTGTTGCCAATCTCACACGTATACAACATCTTGATACTACTATGCAGATTCTCCCTGCATATAGTGAAAATGTTAGCAATATTGCAATTAATATTAAAAAGAAATCAAAGCCATTTTTTGGACAATTTATCTTTGATAATGGCGGTGTGCTTTTCGATGGATACCAAAGCACCTTATTGCTAAATTATGAAAATCCCATTAAATTAGCAGATATACTCACACTCTATCTCTTAGGCTCAATCCCTTTTGATGGTAGAAAAGTGGATAAGAATTATAATTTTTACGCTTCTTTGAGCTATTCTGTACCATTACGACGTTTTTTACTAGAGACAAGCATGGCGTACGCAATGAATGCTTTAGAGATTCCTCTATCAAACTTCACAGCTAACTTTAGAAATACCAATGTCAATGTTGATTCTAAATTAAGCTATACCCTTTTGGCAAACCCTAAACACAACGTCTCTGTAGGTGTTGGCTTAGGCACAAGAATCACAGATAGCTTTATCAATGATGTAGAATTACTTGTGCAACAACAGAGACTCTTGCAGTACTCTTTTTTTATCCAATATGCCCTCAATTTGAATCAATACAAATTTAGCACGAACCTCAGCTTTTTACAAGGATTTGCATTAGGTAACAATATATTAAGTGGCTTTAATTTTATCGTTCCAGTGCTAAATAGCTATGCGTATATACCTTTTCGTATAAATAAGAACTTTTTTGGAGTTTATACTACAACAATAAAAACACAAGTAGCACAAAATCGCCTCTATGCAAATGACCAAATGTTAATAGGCGGACGATACACGGTAAGAGGCTTTGATAGATTGAGTTTTGGCGGACAATTTGGTGTACTGTTTCGCAACGACGTAGCATTGTATCTCCCAGCTTTTGGTAAAGACAGATGGAGAATAACATTCGCTCCAAGCCTTGGCTTTGATATGGGCTATGTGAGAGATTTATTTGCTCTCAATATTTCTACCTTGCCACCGCAAGGTATATTTCTCATGGGTGGCGGCTTGGGATTACAAGCCATTGCCACACATTTTAATATACAAGCATGGTGGTATTTCCCTCTATACAGCCCTTACGCTCTTGATACGCAAAATTTTTTCTTTTCTTTGGCAGCAAATTGGTAATAATTATTAAATTTTATATTGTTATATAATTGGAAAATAAAATATTCTCAAAAATATTAATCATTGCCTCTATGTTTTTGCAATATATATATATTATGAATTCCACAATTACTAAAACCATGATGACTCGTTCACACATATTGTAAAATATTACAACGCAATAACACGTCAAACAGCGATGCTTTAACTATGTTTGTATCCTACTTTTTATTGGTAATATCCAATACTCACATAATCACAAATATACTTTAACTTATAATATAACATTCAGCACACAAACACGCACAAAATAGAACTTTTACTATGTTTATAAATAAAAACATATCATTTATTATGTGTTATTCGTAACATTTTTATTAATACGAAGTATATACAAAAAGTATACTTTGTGGTTAAGGTTGAGGTTATGAGATTATCTAATATATTAATTAAAATTTTACAATATTGCAAAC
>CASFZH010000031.1 GCA_949299115.1 uncultured Helicobacter sp.
AGCAGAAATAATAGTAAATATCTTGACTTTACATATTTTTATGTATTCATACATCAAAGGCATTGGTTGTGATAGCAAAGTCTTGCAAATATGGAGCGAACCATATCAAGAGGACAAAAGAGAGATAAAAAGAGATTGAAGTTTTTAACTTATCAAAAAATAAGGAGACAAGAAAATTTCTGCTTACGACGCAGTGTATGCTAGTACGAGATATAAATGTAGCCTTATTTCATCATTTAATAGATTTGCTAATTTTTGAATAGGTCATTATCGATAGAGATAGCTCCCCATTCAAAAAATAGCAAAAACTGCTAAAGCTGAAGAGCAACTCTTAGCATTTGGGAGATTCTAAGAATCTTATTGCTATCTTTCTTGTCATTGTGAGAATTCTTGTTAGCAGATTCATTCTTGTCGATAAATTCATGACAATCTAGGATTCTGATTTTGGAATCTATTATGTTGGGTTTTAAGTAAAACATTTTTAAAGATTCTCCAGCTATTACTAAAATGACATTGGGAGATTATTTGCATGATTTACCGTCATGTGTGAAGTGAAACAAAATATCTTTATTGGCAGAATCTTTGGGCTTTTCTTATCATATTGAGTTTTCTGTCATCTTGAATCTTATCTAGTCTTATTCAGCCTATATGCGTCTTATTACCCATTCCAGTCATGTTTAGGATATGACATATTCAAAACATCTAAAGTATTAAAGATTCTCATGTGATTTGAGGATTTTAGATTCTAAAGTAATAATATTGTCCAAGATTCTAAAGATTTTGTATTACATGAAAACCCAAATTCTGTCCTATTGAGCGTAGCACAATATCTAAAGTACAAATTCTTAGAATCTATTGTAAATCTTAGGGTTTTTTAGATTGCATGTCTTTATAATCTTAGAATCTGCAATACTATGCCAGCATCCCAGCTTGTCTATTTAGATTAAATTTTAAAAATATAAGGGAGTCATAATGCAGATCATTCTCTGTCCAATCTTAAAGAAATCATTACACAGAGCCTAGAAACTTTGCTAGATTTCTCTCATATACTACAATGGCTAACTTGAATAAGCAGTCGGCTTTATATATCACAAATCTTGCAATTTTTTTATGCAATACTACACAATCCTATAAAATCACTAATCTGTGAATACTTATGATTCTTTGCTTAATGCCTGACTTTGTGCATGTGCTATAAGTGGTTCAATGATTTTATCCAAATCACCATTTAGCATGATTTCTTCTAAACTATACAAAGTAAGATTGATTCTGTGTTCACTAATACGATTTTGGGGATAATTATATGTCCGAATTCGCTCGCTTCTGTCGCCACTTCCAACTTGATTTTTACGAGATTCTCGGTTTTGAGCATTTTGTGCGTCAAGCTCTGCTTCATATAATCTTGCCTGCAGAATCTTTAAAGCTTTTTCTTTATTTTTGTGTTGAGATTTTTCGTCCTGCATAGACACACTAATGCCTGTTGGAATGTGTGTGATTCTGACAGCAGAATCTGTGGTATTCACACTTTGCCCTCCATGTCCACCGCTACGAAAAACATCGATTTTCAAATCATTCGGATTTATAGTAACCTCAAGCGAATCGACTTCAGGCATAATCGCTACCGTAATAGCCGAAGTATGTATTCTACCCTGCGATTCTGTCTTTGGGACTCTTTGCACTCTATGTGTTCCACCTTCATATTTTAAACGTGAATAGACACCATCTCCCTTGACTAAAGCTATCACCTCTTTATATCCACCCACAGAGTTTTCGTTGCTACTAATAATTTCGACTTTCCATTTTTTAGAATCTGCATATCGACAATAGGCACTAAATAAATCTCCAACAAAAATGCCTGCTTCATCACCGCCAGTTCCGGCACGTATTTCTAAATAAATATTTCTCTTATCATTTGGATCTTTGGGAATCAGAAGTAATTTGATTGTATTTTCAAGCTCTCTTTGTATTGATTCTAGTCCTTTTAATTCTTCTTTTGCAAGTTCTCCTAATTCTCTATCATCTAAAAGAGCTTTATTATTTGCAATATCATCTAGGAGTTTAATATACTCTTTTGCTTTCTGTGTAATTTCATCTATTTCACTTTTTTCCTTACTCAATGAAGTAAGCGTTGTAACATCGTTTATAATATCTTCTTGACTCAGTAATCTTGCTAATTCCTCATTTCTTGCGATAATCGGCTTTAATTTTTCAATCAACATATCCACTCTTTATATACATAATTTTAGAATTTTTTAATTAATTGTAGTTCTTTGTGCTAATCATAGCATTTAGAAAATTGTTTTGAGTATTATAAGAGAATATTATAGAAATTGTAAATCTGAATCTTAAAATGTAATTGTATATTTAGTCATACTATGATTACTTCTAAACCTATGCTGATGTGTTGAGCTTCTTTACAAGACTATTGAGTCTACTTACTTTTCTTGCAGCAGTATTTTTCTTTAAAATACCCTTACTTACAAAGCTATGTATTTCTTTGTTTGCGATTTTAAAAGCTTCATTGGCTTTTGCAGTATCGTTACTAGCAATCGCTTCACGGACTGCTCTTGTAATATTTTTCAATCTTGTGCGATAGTAGCGATTTCTTTGTGTTCTTTTTTCTGTTTGACGTATCCTTTTTTCAGCAGATTTATGATTTGCCATTGTTGTCCTCATGTTGAAATTCAAAAATAGAAATAGCAATTTTAGCATAAATCTTTAAACTATGGTAGAATTTTACAAAATATTAACTACAGCCATGTAAAGTTAAACTATTTGAGGATTCAATTATGAAAATTTTTGGCACAGACGGTGTAAGAGGAAAAGCTGGAGTAGATATAACCGCTATGGTTGCTCTGCGTTTAGGCATTGCTGCTGGAATCTATTTTCAAAAAAACTCTATTGGAAATAGAATCTTGGTTGGAAAAGATACGAGAAAAAGTGGTTATATGGTTGAAAATGCACTTGTATCAGGGCTTACTTCTGTGGGTATGAATGTTATTCAAATAGGTCCTATGCCTACCCCAGCCATTGCTTTTTTGACAGAAGATATGCGTTGCGATGCGGGGATTATGATAAGTGCTAGTCATAATCCATATTATGATAATGGAATCAAATTTTTTGATAATCACGGTTTTAAGCTTGATGAGAATAAGGAATCTGAAATAGAACACATCTATCACAATCTTGATTCTCTATCATGCTATAAAACGGATAAACAGATTGGTTCAAGCAAGAGAATTGATGATGTCATTGGACGATATATCGTGCATATTAAAAATTCATTTCCAAAAAATTTAACACTACAAGGAATCCGTATTGTGCTAGATTGTGCGAATGGAGCAGCATATAAAGTTGGTCCTAGCATTTTTAGAGAATTGGGAGCAGATATCATCGTACTTAATGATTCGCCAAATGGATACAACATTAACGACAATTGCGGTGCTATGTATCCAAATTTATTAGCTACAGAAGTCAAGCGTCTTAGGGCTGATGTTGGCTTTGGTCTTGATGGTGATGCAGATAGACTAGTAGTAGTTGATAATGAAGGCAATATAGTGCATGGCGATAAGCTTATTGGGGCTTTAGCTCTTTATCAAAAACAAAATCATGATCTAAAAAATAATGGCATTGTAACAACCCTAATGAGCAACATCGCTTTAGAAGAGTTTTTAAAAAACCATAAGATTATCTTAAAGCGATGTAATGTAGGTGATAAATTTGTTATGCAGGAAATGTTAGAGCATGGTTTTGTCTTTGGTGGAGAACAGAGTGGACACATTATTTTTTCACAATTTGCAAAAACAGGAGATGGTTTGGTATCAGCCCTACAAGTATTAGCTCTTATGGTCATAAGCAAAAAAACAAGCAAAGATATTCTAAATCCTTTTGAGCTCTTCCCGCAAAAACAAAGTAATATTAATGTACATACAAAGATTCCATTAGAAAATATTCAAGGTTTGACTGGATTATTAAAAGAATTAGATTCTCATCATATTAGACATTTAATTCGTTATTCTGGCACAGAGAATAAATTGAGAATCTTGCTAGAAGGGAAAGATTACACATTATTAGAGAGTTATGATGCAAAACTTAAAGAATTATTTGATAAAAATTTACAAAAATGAAATAAAGAAGGTGCTAAAAACAACAACTTTCAATACCAAAGTTTTCTCTTTTAAACAAAAAGTATTGTCGACAAAAAGCAGGCATTATTACATATTTCTGATTGTTAATCTCATACTTTACAAAAAAGCTTTAACTTTGGAATTTTCTTTTTATAAATTCGCTTAATCTTGCAAAATATGTCCAAAAAAGTGGAATAAAAAATGTCCCTATAAATGTTGCCGCCATCATTCCACCAATAACTCCAGTGCCTATGGCATGTCTACTTGCTGCTCCTGCCCCTGTGCTAATAGCCAACGGCAACACACCGATACTAAAGGCTAAAGAGGTCATTACAATCGGGCGAAAACGCAACTTTGCTGCTTGCACGGCAGATTCTATTATACCTAAGCCATCTTGTTCTCGTTTGTGCTGTGCAAATTCCACAATCAAAATTGCATTTTTGGCAGCTAACGCAATAAGCGTAACAAGTCCTATTTGAAAATAAATGTCGTTATTTAAACCTCTAATCCAAGTCGCTAATGCTGCACCAAAAACTGCGAATGGAACACATGAAATCACGGCGAAAGGCATGAGCCACCTCTCATATTGTGCTGCTAGAATCAAGAATACAAATACCAAACCTAACACAAAAGCTATTTTTCCTGTCCCGCTACTAGCTTTTTCTTGATAGGATATACCCGAGTAGGCTATAGTATAGCCTTCTGGCAAAACTTCTTTTGCTACTTCTTCTATGGCTCTAAGTGCATCACCACTAGAGTAACCGCCAGCTATATTGGCATCGCCCATGAGTTTAGCTGATGGAAACATATTGAATCTATCGATAATATCAGTGTTTACAACACGTTCAAACTCCACAAGTGAGCTTATAGGCACGAGACTACCGTCGCTTGACTTCACAAAGGCACGACTAAAGTCTTCTGGAGATTCTCTAAATACACTTTCTGCCTGCACAAATACCTTATAGGAGCGTCCATAGAGATTAAAATCATTGACATAATAATTTCCAAAGGTGCTTTGTAACACGGTAAAGACATCATTAACATTGACCTTAAAGGCTTTTGCCTTTTCTCTATCAAGAGTAACGAAATATTGCGGAATATTTGTATCAAGTAGGCTACGTACTTCAGAAATTTCAGGACGTTTATTTACCTCTGCGACAAGGAGTTTCGCATATTTATCTAAATCTTTTACACTACCACCTGTTCTATCTTGCAGGTAAATCTCAAAGCCTCCACCAAGTCCTAACCCAGTAATTGCAGGAGGATTCATAACAAAGGCGGTGGCATCAACTTTTTGGTGTAATATTTCCGTTAAAGCTGCGGCAACACTAAAGGAATCTTGACCAGCCCCTTTACGCTCACTCCAATCTTTGAGATTCACAAACGAGGTGGTTGCATGAGTTCTAGAGGCACTTGTGAGCATATCATAGCCTTCGACAAGAAAGAAGGCTTCTACATTGGGATTACTCCTGAAAACTTCACTCATTTTTTCACCTTCTGTAATCGTACGACTTAGGGAGTTTGCTGGCGGCAAAGACATAAAGGCAATAAGCTCACCCTTATCCTCTAAAGGCACAAGTCCACTTGAAAGCTTACTAAAAATTCCAACAGTAGCAAGTAAAAATACCATAAAAAGCAAAAGCAATAAAAGCCCACGCCGGATAAAATTGCTGACACTAAGAGTAAATTTTTCTGTGAGCCAATCAAAAAAGATATTAAATTTTTTGACAATCAAAAATGGCTTAGGTTCTTTTTTTGTTAAAATCATCGTACAAAGCGCAGGAGTAAGTGTCAAAGCAACAAAACCAGAAATCACCACAGATACCACAATCGTTACGGCAAATTGTTTATAAATTTCACCCGCAAAACCACCAATAAATGCCACAGGAATAAATACAGAAGAGAGTACTAGTACAATGGCAATAACTGGGCTTTGCATTTCATCCATTGCCTCTATTGTGGCATCTTTGACCGAAATATTGGGATTACTATGTAAGATTCTCTCGACATTTTCAATTACAATAATCGCATCATCGACCACGATACCAATGGCTAATACTAGTCCAAATAAGGTTAAGAGATTAATTGAGAATCCTAGCACATACATACCCGCAAAAGCACCAATAATAGATACCGGAATGGCAATAACCGGAATAATTGTAGCACGAAAATTTTGCAAGAAAAAATACATAATGATGACAACAAGCACGATAGCTTCGACAAATGTTTTTATTACTTCTTGAATTGAAATCTTCACGAATGTAGTTGTATCATAGGCTACACCATATTGTAAGCCTTGCGGGAAGTTTTGAGCAAGTTCTTGCATTTTTTTATTAACATTGCCTGCTACCTCAAGTGCATTAGCCCCGGGCTGTAAAAACACACCAAAGCCCACAGCATCTTTACCATTAAACTTTTCGATAACATTATATGATTCAGAACCTAATTCTGTTCTAGCAATATCTTTGAGTCTTAGACTTGAGCCATCGGGGTTAGAACGGATAATGATATTATCAAACTCTTCAGGCTTGATAAATCGTCCTTGTGTGTTAATAGAATAAGTAAAGACAATATCTTCTCGTACTGGTTCTTGTCCAAACTGTCCTACGGCAAATTGCGAATTTTGTTCTTGAATCACTTGAGCAACTTCGGAGGGTGTCAGATTGTTTTTCGAAAGCTTATCTAAGTCTAGCCAGATTCTCATAGAATATTCTTTTTGACCAAACATTGTAGCATTACCCACGCCCGGCACCCTTTTTAGTTCATCAATAATATTTATGGTGCCATAATTTGCGATAAAAAGATCACTATGTGCAGGATTATCTGAAAAGAGTGCATAGACAGAAAGAATGGTAGAACTTTGTTTGCGTACAGTAATCCCTAGTCGCTGCACTTCTTGAGGAAGCTTGCTTAATACCGCTTGCACACGGTTATTAACATTAACTACTGCCATGTCAGGATTAGCATTATTAGCAAAATACACTGTGATTTGCAAAGATCCGCTTGATGATGAAGAGGAATGCATATACAACATGCCCTCAACACCATTTATACTATTTTCAAGTACATTTGCCACAGTGCTTGATATAACTTCAGCACTCGCACCGGTGTAGGTAGCCGAGACAACTACTTCGATAGGTGTAACCTGTGGGTATTCCTCTGCTGGTAGACTATAAATTGCTAAAACACCAACTAGAGTAATGACAATAGACATCACTATCGCCATTACTGGACGATTGATAAAGAATTTTGAAAACATGCAATTATCCTTCGTTACATTCAATTATTGTGATTGAGAAACCGACGAATCAATTACATCTGTGCCTTCTTGTAATTTTGAAAGATTGTTAGTAATAATAATATCTCCATCATGCAATCCATTTACAATCAACACCGAACCGTCCCTGAGTGTTTTGCCAAGCACAACTCTAGTGATGTGTGCCTTGCCATCTTTTGCAACATATACATAACTTCCTTCTGAATCTTGTAGTACTGCATTTTGTGGAATCACAATAGATTCTTGCGATTTAAAACCTTGTAATTGCACTCGTATAAATTCACTAGGTAGAAGTTTATACGAATCATTATCAATGATCGCCCTCGCTTTAACAGATGCAGTTTGCTCATCAAGCACACTATCAATAAAATCAATTTTGCCACTTTTTTCATATACTTTACCATTACTAAAAAGCAAAGTAACCGTAATATCATCTTTATTTAAATTACGCATGTAATAAAAATCATTATTGGGAATAGAAAACTCAGCATAAATAGGGCTTAATTGTGTAATCGTAGTAAGTATGCTATCATTACCTCTCCCCACAAGATTCCCAACATCATAACGTCTTATGCCAGTTCTGCCTGTGATACTTGCCATAACATCAGTATAGTTTAAATCAATAAGAGCATCATCTAATGAGGCTTTAGTGTTTTCAACATTAGCTAAAGCGGATTGATAGTCGTAGAGAGACTGGTCATATTGATCAACTGTTAAAACCCCTTGTTTATAAAGCTTTTCAACACGATTCCAGTCTTTTGTAGCTTTTGTAAGATTTGCTTTAGCAGAGCTGTATTGTGCCTTTGCTACATTAACTCTAGCTTGATAACGTGTCGGGTCTATCTTAAATAGCTTTTGTCCTTCTTGTACAATTTCTCCTTCTTTAAACTCTTGTGCCAACAAAACTCCCTCCACGCGAGCATATACATTAACACTTTGCAAACTTTTTAATCGTGCAGGATACTCAAAATCTAGTTCTACATTTTTGGTAGTTATTTTTTGCATATTAACAGGTATTTGAGCTTTATCTTGTGCATTTTTTTCTTTAGAATCACACGACAAAAAAGTCAAAGCAATAGTTGATAAAAATCCGCACATTAGACTTTGTATTAATATTTTTCTCCAATATATCATATATATTCCTTAATTATAGAAGTGTTATTAATTTGATATGAATTTCGTTTTCCAAAAAATTTGGATATGCAATTATACAAAAAAAAAAAAACGATTGTCAATTACTATATTTGATTATCAAAATTTTATATATAAATTTTAATTGTAAATTACTAATGCTTATCAAAGTATTAATTTTATAAAAAATCAAAATATTGTAATAATTTTATATAGCAATGGCATTAAGGTTGTAGTCTTGATTATTAGAATGCATCATGGCACAAACTTTAGAGTATAAAATATCAAGATTCGCTTGTTATCATAACATTCTACAAGATTCCTTTATCATCACAACATGAAATCACTGACAAAAATTACAATAACGATAAATTAGGCAATATTACAGCGTTGTCGCATAAATAATTGGATTATTATTAGAAAATGCAAGATAAGAAAAATTGCAAAAATTTGATAATTTTAAAAATGAAAACATAAAAAATAAATTATTTTATAGATTCTTAGATTTCATTGTCCATTCTTATAGAAAACATTGTGCAACTCGATGTTTTTTGTGTTCTCCAATTATTACTTAGGCATAGAATCTTAACTACATGTATCACATTTATTTAAACTCAATAAAAATGCTAACAAATCTCACCTGAATATAATTCAATGTTTTATTGATACACGTGAATGCACGGCAACTTTTTGCGATGATTGCACCTTACTTTGTAACTCAACAATATTATACGCATGTGCAGAACTTAGCAATTTTTTAGTCAAAAAATGATTAAGTTTATGACTTCCTGCAAAAGAAATATATCCACCAATTATTGGCATACCAAGCAATGACATATCCCCTATTGCATCAAGAATTTTATGTCTAACAAATTCATCTTTGTAACGTAATCCACCCTTATTTAAAACACCACTCTCATCTAATACAATGCAATTATCGAAGCTACCACCAAGCCCCAAACCCATTGCACGTAGCTGATTAACTTCTTGCAAGAATCCAAATGTTCTTGCCTTAGCAATCTCATCTTTGTAATTTTGTGTACTAAATTGGAATACATATCTTTGTTCACGTATCGCCTGATGTGGGAACTTAATCATAAAATCAAAAGTAACCACATTGTTTGGTTCTAAACGGACAAATTTATCATTTTCCCTCACTTCAACAATTTCTTTGATTTCAATGGCTTTTTTAGGTTTATCTAACTCCTGTATCCCAGCTTCCTCTAAAAGTATACAAAAGCCCATACTTGATCCGTCCATAATTGGTACTTCTTCATTATCTAAAATAATACGTATATTATCAATTCCGTATGCATGGATACTTGATAGTAAATGCTCAATTGTAGAGATTTTTACACCATTTTTGCCGATAACAGTAGCCATTGTAGTGTCAACAACATTTTCAATGGTTAAGGGAATGCTGACACCCTTATCACTACGATAAAATATGATTCCACTATCACTTGGCAATGGTTCAAGAATCATTTTAACAGGCACACCTTTGTGCAACCCAATGCCAATAAGCTCAATTTTTTTTGCTATCGTTCTTTGATTCATGAATATCTCCTCAAAATTAATCTTCTATAAACTATAACAAGTCAATGACTACAATATTTTCATTCTCTATTGTAAGCATTTTTGGTTGCATACTACTTTTTACTTTTTCAAGCATTTTTCCTTCCAAATCAATACCTTGAAGTGAGATTCTTCCCATAGAAAATTCTTGAATAATAATATAATCGCCAAAAGATTCCAAAATTCCATCACATTTACCGAAAATATGCAAATTTCCCGATGTCCTAATTAATGCACCAACATTAATGCTTTTAAGAAAAGTGGCATGTGAATTGAGAATAATTTCTTCACCACTTCGAACAGCACGTTTAAAAACCATTGTAGATAAAGGCTTAGATTTTATAACATTAATGCCATAATTTTTTAATTCTATATCATTTTTGTTAGATAACTTCTCATGAAAACGTTGTTGAGAATCATGCAATACATTTTGATTTGAAAATAAAGTATCCTCCATCATATCATCAATGTGAGTATATTGTGTTGCTATTGCATCATGATGCGTATGAGATTGCATATTGTCAATCTCATATATACTTTCTAGGTTTCGTGTTAAGTGAGGCATAGTTTGTTCTGTAACAATGGGTTCTTGTTCAGAATCAAAAGTAATAGTAATTTTTTTTTGTGGTATAGTATTTTGTTGTGCATTTGTTGGCAACGTTGTCAAAGAGTATGTAATTAATGTATCAGAAACATTGTTAGATTTTTGTTTGTTATGTGCAAAAATATTTTTATCATTTATTTGAAAATAATTGATTTTTAGATCTTGTAAAAAATCACGCAATTCTTCAGTAACTTGTTGGTGAAAGGCAAGACAATGATTGCATATAAAATCCTTATTATTTTGGATATATTGAATGATTTCCTCATTGTCCCCGTCTTCAAATTCAAGTACCACAAGCTTTTTTTGTCGCATCTTTACCATTGAAATATTACCCCAATTGCTTTATAGATTCTGCTGTGTTGATGCTCACAGTCGGAATATCAGCAATTTTATTATTCAATCCAGCCAACACATTCCCATTTCCTAACTCAATAAACTGATGTATGCCTAACTCTTTTGCTTTTAACACGCTACTATCGTATAATACAGGCTTGATAAGTTGCTGTGTAAGATTCTCCAATGCTTCTTCTTTTTTCTTATAAAGCTGTAAAGTTGCATTAGATATGATTTCAATTTCACAATCGTTAATGTATGTTTGCAAAGTATCATGAAATGGCTGCACAGAATCTAGTAGAAGTGGGCAATGACTTGCTACACTCATCTTTAAAAGCATTGTTCTTTTTGCTCCCGCTTCTTTGAGCTGTTGCCCTATTTTTTCTAAATGAGACTTGATCCCTGCTAACACAATTTGTCCATTGACATTATAATTTGCCGCCCATACACTTAATCCATCATTTCGGGCTTTGTCGCATAGAGATTCTAGAACTTCTGTTTCCAATCCTAAACACACCATCATCCCCACATCTTTATCTTCACATGCTTTTGCCATAAATTGTCCTCTTTTATGCGTTAGCAGTATAGAATTTTCAAAGCTTGCACCACCATTTAAACAATACGCACTCACTTCACCTAAAGAGTGTCCAAAAGCAATTTTCGCTTCTATATTACACTCTTGTTTTACAATCGCATGTGCCATAGCAGAAACTAAAAAGATAGCAGGCTGTGTATATTGTGTTTGATTAAGCATATTTTCATCATGTTCTAAAAGTTTGTCCATGTCGATATGTAAAATATCGCTTGCCCTTTGACTTAATTCTTTTGCTATACTAAAATTATTTTTAAAGTCTTTGCCCATACCAAGCGTTTGTGAACCTTGTCCTGGGTAAATAAAGGCGTATTTCATTGTCACTACTCCCAAAAAAAACAATAATTGATGAATGCTTACCAAAATTCTAAATACAGATAAACATAATAAATGTACACATCTATTTCAGAATATTATATAAATATAATACTATTTTAGTTATAATTAAAGTATAAACTAAAATAGTATTTTACCTGTATTTCAAAATAGAAACTCATAAAAATATCCAAACGTTATGACACAAATATAAAAACATAGATTCCAATTAGCAACCTATTTTGTAACCAATGTTAGAATCTATCGTTTTTTGATTTTATTAAAAAATATAAGCGTAAATGCTACAACCAATCCGGCAATTACAATAAATCCAATTAACCACAATACAATGGGTATCAAGAAACCAAGCAATTTAATAACAATCCATACAATTGCCACCAAAATAATAAAAACTAATCCTAATTGCACATATTGCATAATGAACTCCTTATATTAAAGAAAAATGCAATATTCTAATATATAAAGGTTAATATTTACAGAAATCTTCTGACATACATAAAAGGCATAAACAATTGCTTATAACACACTCCAGCTATTGTAATATTTTATTATATATAGCTATTTTTTAAGTATTTTAGAATTATTATACCATGAGTATCCATTTTCATTAGCCTTGATTGGTTATGTTTTTAGAAACCTTGCCTATACATATAATATGAATACATGCAATACTCGCTCTAGCCATACTTGAGATTCCATAAAGCTTCAGTAAAGAATCAAAAAGTCCATTAAGTCGTTATAAAATTGTTATAAATATGTCATAATGGCATATTTATTTAATTAATTTTTCTAATCTATTGTCTTGATTTATAGAATTGGAGTTTTTTGAAATATAACTTAATCTATAAAATTTCTAGTAATACATTTTTACATACTTACTTATAATTATAATGTCCTTGTGATTACATAAGGGTTAGCTTAGAAATATAAGAATTTACTTAGTATAAGGAGATTGTATGTCTAATTACACAATATCAACTTATAAAACCACGATAACAGTATCTATCGTCGTGCCTTGTTATAACGAAGAGGTATCTCTCCCAAAGTTTTTAGAAGAAATTACTCAAACTATGCAAGGTGTTAAGCACCACTTCAATCCACAAAACAAGCCATTTTATGAGCTTATCTTTGTCAATGATGGCAGCAAGGATAGGACCTTAGAGATTCTACAAAATATGCAAGATTCTCACACAGATTCTGATTATACTATCAATGTGTATTCATTTTCACGCAACTTTGGTAAAGAAGCCGCGATTTTGGCGGGATTGCGTAAAGCACGAGGTGAAGGCGTGATCCTCCTAGATGCCGATCTCCAAGACCCACCAAGCCTTATCCCTCAAATGATACAAATTTGGCTAGATTCTAAACGCGAGATAAAAGTCGTGTATGCCCGCCGCACTACGCGTGCAGGAGAGAGCAAGATACGCGCGGCATTAAGTGAGATGTTTTATAAACTCTCTAATCTCATTTCAGAAGTTAAGATTGAATCTGGTGTGCGGGATTTTCGCCTTATGGATAGGGAGGTGATTGATGCACTCTTAGAGATGAAAGAATATCATAGATTCTCCAAAGCGATGTTTGCGTGGGTGGGCTTTAAACGGCAGTGTTTAGAGTATGAATATATCCCACATTTTAAGGGGAGTTCTAGCTGGAGCTTTTGGAAACTCTTTAAATACGCTATTGAAGGCATTGTGAGCTTTAGCACCACGCCGCTTAGAATCGCTTTTGTCGTGGGCTTTTTAATCAGTCTTTTTGCCTTTGGATATGGAATCTACCGCTTCATCTTTACGCTACTTTATGGCAACCTTGTGCCGGGCTATCCGAGCCTTATCGTGCTTATTAGTTTCATTGGTGGGATTCAGCTTATGCTGCTAGGCGTTATCGGCGAGTATATCGCTAGAATCTATGAGCAAGTCAAAATGCGCCCTATCTATATTTTGGAAAGTGACAAAAATACATTAACAAAACAATATGACTCTTGTATAGAATCTCAATCTCAACAATCTCATACATTTCAACAAAATGCTAAGGAGTAGTAATGTCAAAAACAACAAAAGATTTTTTTGCACAAACATTGCAGGACTTTAAAACTGCATCATGGGCATTTTTTCATACGGAAGGTTTTTGGAAGTATGTATGTATTGCTTTTTGTCTATATCTGCTTGGAATTTTTGCTATTATCCGTGCCGATGTGTATTATATTGATGATTGGGGACGTGCAATTATCGGCTACAAAGAATGGGATAACTTCTCACGCTATATTAGCTGGTTTTTGGCAACTTTCATGCACATGGATACGATATTAGCCGACATAGCCCCCCTTACGCAGTTTGTAGCCATAACATTTCTTAGCTTTGCTTCTATTATTGTTGTATGGAGTATCCGAGAAATTATTTGGAAAAATGAAGACAGCAAATGGGAATCTAGCGAGATTCCCTATAAGAAACGTCTTACTGCTTTGGGCATTATTGCATCTATTCCCATAGGACTTTCACCATATTTTTTATCGAATCTCTCATTCCGCTACGATTCCCCGTATATGGCATTATCAGTGCTTTTTAGTGTCATACCTTTTATTTTTATTCATCATATTAGAGTATATATTCCAATATCAATTCTTTGCTCTTTGGGCATGTGTATGACTTATCAAGCAAGTAGTGGTATCGAAATTATCTTAGTACTCTTTTTTGCCTTTTTGATGTTTAATCAGACTAATGCAGGCGTTAAGAAAACCTGTATTTTCATAGCAGCATCTTTTCTTAATTATATTGTTGCCTTAGCAATATTTAAGCTTTTCATTCTGCGGTCATTTTCCCATAAACAAGCTGGGACAAAAACCCTAAATAGTGATGATTTTATACATGGAGTGATAGAAAATTTAGAAACATATCTCAATTATCTTTGGGATGATTTTGGTTGGAGTGGTATTAAAATATGCTTTTTAATATTAGTGTTGGTATTCATTGTTTCCGCAGTGTATCAGGCTAAAATCAACAAATTCTTATCTTTCCTGCTTGCTATTTGTGTGGTAAGCATTGGCATTGCTTTATCTTATGGTACATACTTAGTATTGGCACAGCCACTTACTCTCCCCCGTGCTTTTATAGGCATTGGAGTCTTTACAGCAGCATTAGCAATTTATGTTGTAAGTTCATGGAGAGGTTGGGCATACAAAGAACAAGATCAGAAAACAACAAAATCTGAAAATCTTGTTACAAGGACATTAGGTTCTAGAATATTTTTTATCATTTCCGCTGTAGTTGTAAGCTTTTTCTCATGGTCTCTCATTGTTTTTGCACATGCCTATGGTAATGCACTATCAAGACAAAACGAATACCAAAACTTCAGACTCACTATTTTACTTAATGATTTATCAAATGTCCTGCCAAAACAAATGAGCTATCAAGACTACTTATTTAGAGTAAAAGGTTGGGTCACTTCCTCACCTGTGCTAGAGAATTCTTCAAAAAGCAATCGCATTATGAAACGTTTGGTGTTTATCACTGATGGAAAATGGTGGATTCGAACTGCACTTAAACACTATGGTTGGGGAGAGATTCCAGAAGAACAGCTTGTTACCATACCAGATTCAGAAGATCCTGAAAAAATTGCAGAAAATCCAAAATGCGAACCAGAAACTGCAGGCAAACTACTCAAACGTGTTAATAATATTTACCATAAAATTGAAGTGTATCCTCATTGTACTATTATCACATTCAAGGGTGAAGAGCGATATACACATAGAGAAATAGAAGAGGAAGAAGAACAGTTGGAAACAACAACACAAGCTATCCAAATGACATCAGATTCTCGCAAATACAATATCCAATAATTACTATAATTCATGAAAAATATTATTACAAGGATACGCAATAATTCAGCTTTTCTCTACGCGGCAGTGGGCGTGGTTAATACTCTTGTCGGTTATGGAATTATGTATGGTTTAACATTTTTGGGTGTGATACCTGAAATTGCCAATGCGATAGGTTACATTGTAGGATTTCTTAATTCCTACATACTCAATAAGAAAATTACCTTTAAATCTACAAATACCCATTCACAAGATTTTATACGTTTTGCCGTAGCAATGATAATTGCTTATGGTGTCAATATGATTGTACTTATCATTACATATAGAATCTGCGGTATCAGTGAATATATTGCTTTTATTATCTCCGGCATAGCCTACACTTTAGTAGGATATCTTGTAAGTAAATTTTGGGCTTTTTCAAAAAAAAATACATAAAACACATCTCATTTTCTTAATATATAGAAATATTAGTGATAGTGCAATATGCTATGTGAAACACAAAACCATAGTTACACATCTGGGGGCAGCAATCTGGAAAATTTTGATATTTGTTCTTATTCATAACATATCAAAATTTTACTACTATAGAATCATGGATTCTGTTTGTCTTATCTTTAGCTTACAATCAACAAAATAGAATCTAATAATTAAAGATAATGCCTCAAAGACCTGATGATATTATAGAGATTCTAGGATATTGCCTTATCTTAAATAGATAAGAGCAATGTGATATTGTAAAATCTTAGAAATGATAAGGTATATCTTGACAATACAGAATCTTTAAAAATATATTCAATACAATATTTTTAACAAATTTAGATTCTAAAAAATCCAAAACCTACAATATTGTCCTAGTTATATTACTAGATTTTCATAGACACATTGCTATCTAATACTTTAGCCTAGATTCGTTTTTTTAGTAGAATCATGCCTTAAAAAACAGAGGTAGCAATATGTCTACAAAAATTGCCGTATTTTTTGATTGCGAAAATGTCGATGCAAAATATATTGATTTTGTATTTAAAGAACTTCAAAAAAGAGGTGAAATACTGATAAAACAAGCCTTTAAAGATTGGAGTAGAAAAGATAATTGGGATAGAGATGTTTGTGAGAAATATGCCATTAAACCCATACAAGTATTTAACACAACACATAAAAATAGCTGCGATTTAAGAATACAAATTGCCATTTTTGAGATATTAGAATACAATGTGATTAACAGTATCGCTATTATTTCAAGTGATAGTGATTTTAAATATATTGCACGTTTCCTCATGGCAAAAGGACTTAAGGTTATTGGTTTTGGAGAAGCTAAAACTTTGGACGCATTGCACATATCTTACAATGATTTTATCGAGTTACCTAGCCTTTTGGATAGGGAAACATATAGTGACATGGAAAAATTAAAACAAGCTTTAAGCGAGGCAATACAGCATTGTCAAAGCGAAGATGGTTGGTGCTATGTCGCTAAAATGAGTAATTATCTGAAAGAGAATTATAAAATTTCATTACGAGATTTTAATGAATTATATTGGAGTAAGGTTTTTGATAAATATAATGACATAGAATATAAAAAAATTGGAAAATCTAATAGTACCTTACTTGTAAGGATTAATTTAAGCAGCTAATGTCGTCATTCAACACATTGAAATAATACAAATATTTGCCTATTGAATCTACATGTCATTGATAGCAAGTTTAAATAACTTCACAAATCAAATAAAATTTCACACAACCTCTTCTTATACATTTTTCCAATAGCGAGTTAAAAACTCAACAATGCTATAATATTCAAGCCATTAATATGTACTCTTCATAGTTTAAACAAATAAAATCGATAATTACCCACCAAACCGGGGGTAAGCAAAAGTGTACATTAATGTAGCACTATTTTATAGCTAGATAGAAGCTCGCAATAAAAGGTAATAATAAAATTGTTTTCTAATCACAATAGCTATGCCAATAAAGCTGAAAATATTAAAATATAATACTGACATCATTTACTGCTAGAGAATAGCTGCATACAGACAATATTTGAGATAAGAGAATCCCACAAGTTTATGCTCTATGATTTTTGCATTCAAATTTAAGGTAAATGCTTACTTGAAACATATTTTGTTTCAAGCATATTTCTATTGTTTAGCTTTAATTCCTGTTTGCAATAAAGCATATTATTAGAGAAAACAGGGAGAATATCCCATAAAATGTTTTTGATTCTGAAGTCCCAGACACTATAAATTTTCTGTTAGTTTAGGGCTGAATATGGGGAATTAATTATAGATAATTATGCGGTGTTAGTGCAGCTATATCATTTTAATCATTGGTATTTCTTTAGAATGAATTGGATATTACAATAGTTTTGTTCTAAAGAAAATATTAGGATTCCAGCTTGAATTTCAACTTCATTATTATTAAGACACCCCAGCTCATATATTATTGCAAATCAAATTACAACCATAACCAGAGTCCACTGATATGTTTTGATAGTAAAACTAATAGTTCTTACTGTCCTTGATAATAAACTAGATGTATGTTCCAAAAGTTAATAAAAGTAAACTAAATTACATTGTATTGGCTATGTCTTATTCATTAATATAATTTGGTCTGTGGGATAATTATTTACTGCTTTATAAATCTTTCAAAGTTTAGAACATAGTGATATTTATTCATAACGCAATGCCTCTATGGGATCAAGTCTTGAAGCCCTACGGGCTGGCAAGTATCCAAATATAACCCCCACTAATGCCGAAAAAGCAAAAGCACCCAATGCCGTCCATATATCGAATATAAAAGGTATATTCATTTGATAGCTTGCCCACCATGAAATAAAGAAAGCCAACACGATTCCAATAATACCACCCAATGCACTGACTACAACCGATTCTATAAGAAATTGCAATAACACATCACTTTCTAATGCTCCAATCGCTAGTCTTGTCCCTATTTCCTTTGTTCGTTCTGTTACCGATACAAGCATAATATTCATGATTCCAATGCCACCTACCACAAGACTTACGCTTGCCACAGCACTTAGAAAAATAGTAAGAATCTTGGTTGTTTGTGTAAGTCTTTGTTCAATTTCTTTTGTATCCATAACATCAAATGTATCAATTTGACCGGGTTTAATGTGTCTATAATCACGTAAAATTTCCCGCACTTGAGAGACAGCCTGTGTAGAATCAACATCATCTTTTAAAGCTATCATAATACGATTAATATTATAAGTGCTAGTTACCCCCGATATATCTCTCAGAAAAGTTTTGAATGGTAATAAAATAACATCGTCTTGATCATTTCCCATACCACCCTGTCCCTTAGATTTAAGTACGCCAATGACTTCGCACACACTTTTTCCCACACGCACCTTAGCTCCAAGAGGATTTTCCGTTTTAAAAAGTGCACTACGAACGCTTTCACCTAAGATACAAATATTAGCACTCATTTCATCGTGTTTAAAAATTCTCCCCATGGCAATCTCCCATCCTGAAACCTCAAAATATTCTTGTGTTACTCCATTGGCAGTTGTTTGTGTGTTGGCTCCGGCATATTGTACAATCGGTGTTGTATTTGCTATAGGGGCAACTTTTTTAGCTAAGTTCATTCTCAAACGCAATGTTTCAACTTCTTGCATAGTAAATTTTTTGCTTAATGAGCTACCACCTGTATTTAAACCTCTAGCAGGAAATACAATTAGAAGATTGCTGCCAAGACTTGCTATTTGAGAGCGTACCATTTGAGTTGTTCCATTTCCTAAAGCAAGCATAACAATAACTGAACCAACTCCAATGATAATCCCAAGCATTGTAAGAAATGCTCGTAAATAATTACGTGAAATCTGTTTAAAAGCAAGTAAAATAGCATTCCAAATCATGAAATTCCTTACTAATCTTATAGTTTCATGGTATTGTAGCGAAAAACTCTATGTAAGCCTACAATTTTAATGTTGCAATTTTGAATATGATTACCATTTGACTTTATCTAAAGACAATGTCCATAGAATTATACCGTAGTCTCAATTACCAAAATATTCAATAAATTTAGCACTATTTACAAAAGTTATGTATAATCAGAATCCATTTTGTCAAGCATGGCAAACCCAGATTTATACTATTTTAATTTTGGAATTAATTTTGCTTTGTTATCACAAAATCTATGGATATTAGGGAGAATACTATGGAAAATCTTTCAAAAGCTTTGGGTACTTCATTTGAAACCTCTAAAGCCTATAATCTTGTATATGATGCACTAGATTATCGTTCGTTACGACAAGATCTTATTGCAAGCAATATGGCAAATGTAGATACTCCATTATATCGCCCCAAAGATGTTCATTTTGAAGATATGCTTGCAGAAAAAGCAAGTCAAGTCTTTGATAATAAGTCTAAAAGCAAGATTCTAAAATTAGCAAGGGTATTGCCACAGCATTTGCCTAATAGACCGCTTGACCCACTTACTGGGACATTGTTTTTCAGAGATGGACATCTAGCGAGAAATGATGGAAATAGCGTAGATTTAGATGTTGAAACAAGTGAAATGGGTAAAAACTCTGTCATGTATCAGGCTCTTACTTCGGCTCTGAAAAAACATAAAGGAATTTTTGCTTATGCATTAGAATCAGGAAAAAATTTATAGTAACGGCTTAATGAATTAAGAAAGGATACGAAGATGTTTTTAAGCACTTTTGATATTAGCGGATATGGATTGTCAGCACAAAGAGTTCGAGTCAATGTCGTATCAGCGAACATTGCAAATGCTAATACAACACGTACAGATGAAGGTGGACCATATAGACGACAAGAGGTTGTCTTTCGTTCATTTGATTTCAATAAATTATTAAATAAAAAATTGGCAAAAAACAACAATCTTTTGGAATATAAAGATCCACTGGGAGAAGGTGCTTATGGTAAAAAGCCAATACCACCTATAACAAGTGTTTATATTGATAAAATTGTTCGGGATGACAATAAACCTTTAATGAAATATGACCCTACACATCCCGATGCAAATGCTCAAGGTTATGTTGCATATCCAAATGTTAATCCTGTTGTCGAAATGGCCGATTTAGTAGAAGCCACAAGAGCATATCAAGCAAATGTGGCAGCATTTCAAAGTGCAAAGAATATGGCTAGCAATGCGATTACCATGTTCCAAGCATAGTATATAAGTAAGATTTGAAGGAGAAATACATGGCACGAGTTACACATATTTCCGCACCTGGGCTTAGCGATATTTCTCTAACGGATACAAACAATGAAGTTAGAGGAAAGCAAGGTGATTTTTCGCTGCTTCTTAAGCAATCTTTAGATGAACTTAATGCTTCTCAAGAAGTATCAGACAGAGCATTGGCGGATATGGCAAGCGGACAAGTCAAAGATTTACATCAGGCTGCTATAACAATCGGTAAAGCCGAAACGAGTATGAAGCTAATGCTCGAGGTCCGTAATAAAGCTATTAGTGCCTATAAAGAAATCTTAAGAACACAGATTTAATAATTCTTATTAACTCTGTGTTATGCAGAAATTTAAGAAAGATTTAGTTCAGAATCTAGAAGTGCAATATAATGAGGGTGATGTCAAGCAAGACAGTAAACAATTAACCTCTACCTTTAATGGCATTAGTTTCTCTGTCCCTAATATTGTAGAAATATCTGATAAAGATTCTCAATCCATTGATACCATTAATTCCAAAGTAACTAATGCCGATGATATAGCCCATGACATGCAGTATTCACAAAAAGCCACGACCAATAACACCTTAACTATTAAGCCTTTTTCAAAACTAGAAAACAAAAAAAGAGCATTGCGTCGAAAAAATAATTCACAACACAACATTTCTAATAAATTACACAATGATGAAGAAATAGATGAAAAATCAGAAACTTCCAAAGCATGGCGATTGTTTCTTGTCCTTAGTGTCTTTTGTTTTTGTTTTGTTGTATTTATATTTGCTTCCTACGCAAAAATTATTATAAAACCACCCAATATGGATCCTTATAATAAAAAATCACGTGAATATCCGTGGTCATATAAAGCCGATATTGATATTGCTATGCGTGGAAGCATATCAAGTCTTGATGATTATGTGTTAGCATCAAGTAAAAAGCTTTATGCGGTTGGAATATATGTCCCCTCTATTTATGAGGAAAAACGTGAGCTCCTTATTAATCTTTTGAATCTTTATGCTAATTTTGATAAAAAAAACATTCGTAATACCATGCAAAGGGGAGGTAATGTAGTAATAGCAGATAATATTAATGCTATTGATGCATCAAATTTAAGAATATTAAATCAAAAGTTGGCACGTTTAGGAGTTTATAAGAAATGTGTGTTTACCTATATTAATAAAACAGATATACAAGATTCTGAAATTAAAACAATGATTGCACATGCCCAAATTACACATGAAAAAAATCGACAAACTGTGCTTGATTCTGCGATTCTTAAAATACTTGAAGATATAAAAAATGGTAGTATTACCGAATCAAAGGCTCTCGAAAAACTTAATATAGCATTGGTTGAATATAAAAATAAGGATATAGACCTATCAAAAGAATGCTATACACCAATTTTTGCATACAATCCAGATGTAAAAGGTGGCACTAACACAAAAATTGATAGGGGCTTAGATATAGCAGTTAATCAAATCAAAAGAGAATATCCTTTCAAGCAGCTTATGCAGCCATTACTTGGTTTTACAAACTATGGTAAGAAAAATATTGATGGAAGAGTATATGATGATAAAATGAAATTGGTAGCACAATCAGGTATAGAAAAATATAGAGATGGTATTTTATCTGCCAAACGCGATGGAAAAATAATTGGACAGGCTGACAGAAGTGGCAACATTATTCTTAATAAACATTCACAAATTATTAAGAAAGAAGATGGTTTTAATATTACATTGAGCATACCATTAATATTACAAGCCAAAATTCAAGAAATTTTAGAAATAGCCAACCAACACTATAAAGCCCAACAAATTGTAGCTGGGATTATGGATCCAAATACCGGAGAAATATTAACCTTAGCCTCATCTTCATCATTTAATCCAAATTTAGGGCAGAGAGATAAAGATATTACAAGCAAAATGCGCGTGGCAGTAGCAGAACGCTCATTTGAGCCGGGTAGCACAATCAAGCCCCTTGTATTCTCATATCTTCTAAATCATAAAATGATACGTTTTCAAGATACTATTGATTTACATGATGGAATCTATAAACTTCGGACTTTTATTATACGAGATTCAATACCACTAAAATCAGCTACACCAGAACAGATTCTTATTAAATCAAGCAATATTGGTATGACAAAGCTTACAAAAAATTTAAATGGCACAGACATGCAAAATCTTTTTAAAACTTTTGGAATTGGAGAAAGCACGGGGGTTGATATTGCCAATGAGGCTACTGGACTTTTACCGAAGGCTACAATATTGAATCGTGAAGTAGAGAAAGGTGCTGCGAGTTATGGCTATGGTTTACGTATGACTTTTATCCAACTTTTACGTAGTTATGCGGTGTTTAATAATGGCGGATTTTTGGTAACACCACATGTAACTAAATATTTCACCGCACCAGATTCTAAAGTGTTTTATCCTCTATTAGACAAACCAAAACAAATTATGACAAAAGAGAGTGCAGAATATATGAAAAAACTTTTGCACCGTGTTGTTAAAGAGGGTACTGCAAAAAGAGCTGACGTTGCAGGATTGATTATAGGAGGTAAAACTGGAACAGCAAGAGAACATAATCTTGGTGAAACAATCTATAATGGCTCATTTTTTGGTTATGCTAGTGATGGTAAAAAAACCTATACTATCGGTGTAGTTACATATGGTTCACAAGCAAATGATGATTATTATGCTGGACAAACGGCTGCTCCAGTATTTGCGAAAATTGCAGACTTACTTGCACAAGAAGGATATTTGCAAAAAAATTACTGAATCATATCTAAATTATAATATAAACACTTAATTTAATAATCTTTATAATTTTTCGATACAATCTTAGCTTTATGACATTGTGGGGAAGATTAAATGATTTTTTCTAAAAAAATAAAATATTTTAATTACATTGTGGTAGTGTATTGTCTACTGTACTGTTTATATAATACTTTTGCAAATCCGTTTTCTAGTAATATTGCGGATAGCATGACACCAAGCACTAATATGTTTTTTCATGACATGCCTCAGAATAATACATACACAGATTCCACAAACTGGAAATTCAAACCTCAAACTTATCATGTGGCGGAATTATCAAATAATATTCCAAATAACTTATCAAATGAATATATGGATAATTCTATTATGCTTGATAATAGGACTCAAGATTCTAAAAAAGAAAGTTTTTGGCAGAAAACAAAAAAGCATTTCTTTGATGTAGACATTTATAAGAATAGAATGCAAGTAGCAGAAAAATCTTATCAATACTACATGCAGCTTTTGGAACATGAAGGCACATATTTTCTTTACACATACAGTTTACCACCAGGAATCTACGGTAATAATATCCCAAATGAATTAAAATTCCAAATTAGTCTAAAAGCTCCACTTTGGCGTGGGGCTTTCTGGAGCAAGGGAACACTATTTTTTGCTTATACACAAACAATGTGGTTTCAATGGTCTAATTACCGATATTCTAGTCCTGTAAGAGATACAGATTATAAGCCATCTATTTTTTATTCTTATCCCGGAAATTGGAAATTTTTAGGTGGACATTTAAAGGAATTGCGTTTTGGGTTTATACACTTTAGCAATGGTATAGGCGGCGAGGATTGTATTCGTCCATCGTTTGATGTTCCCACACCAGCTACTTGCCGTTCACGAAGTGCAGGAAACAGAATATTATTTGAGGCTATTTGGGAATCTCATGGTTTTGGGATACATATTAGTATATGGCCATATATTCCATCAAGAAGAGATAATCCAGATTTACCAAATTATTTGGGATATGCAAATGCTAAATTATACTATCGTTATAAGCGACATCTAGCTGAAATCCATATATCACCCATTATTTCAGACTATACCCGATATCATGGATCTGTACGATTAGGATATGCCTTTGCAATTAATCGCTTTGTGTCAGTATATGCACAATATTTTTATGGTTATGCTGATAGTCTCTATGAATACAACATTCTAACACAAAGAATTGGCATAGGTTTGCGAGCCACAAGTTTTTAAATATTTTTCATAATTATAATATATACAGAATTAGTGAATTAATCTTGCAATATCGAAAAAGAAACTTTATAATATTTATTGGTAATTCTAAACTCATAAATAATCCCTAAGGATATTCTATGATACAACCAGCACATTTACAGAGCCTTTTAAGTCAAATCGCAACAACAAAAGGCAATAAAGATATTAATGCTTCATTACCTATGCTTTTACGTATTCTTGATAAAAAAGGTATGGATACTTATGTAGTGCAGCTTGGAAAACTCATCATTGAAACACAAAGCAATAAAGAACTGCTTGTTGGCACAAACTATTGGGCAAATGTTAGACAAAGCAAAGATGGACTCATTATTTCAGATTTAGTTAAACAACCCAAAATACTTGAAAGCATAAATAATGCTAAATTTAAATTACATGCTAATGATTTAAAGGAGATTCTCAATGAAACACAACAAGGGGGCAAACAGCTTGAAAATATTTTCAAAGATTTTCTGCTTGAAAGGCTACCATTAGCTACCACAAAACAAGAGTTTTTGGAGCTATCAAATTTACTTGTTGCCTTGCAAAACGGTGTATTTAGTATGGTAATAGAAGACGATAAGGGGAAAGAAAGCTTAGTGCAGATGAAAAAACAGGTGGATTTCTTAGAATTTTATAGCGTCTTTCCAAATCTTGGTGAAATTAGTGGTGTTGTTTCGCTTAATGAAAATAGGGAGATTGATTTACGTTTGCAGGTCATGAGCGAAAAAGTGCAAAAAATTCTTACACAAAGATTAGATGAATTAACAGGGTTTAATTCAATCCAAATCGATGTGGCTCAAAGTGTGCCATTGTGGGATTTAAGTGCATTTGAACCATCTTATATTTTGAATCTAAAAGGGTAATTGTATACTATGTTGTAAGCCACAACATAGCACTCGTTAGCCTTACTTTATACTCTTTATGCTAAAAAATATGAATACTTTTATTGCCCGTGACTGATTACAAGTATGCTTACGAACATCTTTATAACGATGTTGTTAGATGTCATATCTATTTAAGTGCTACATTTTGATTATTTTGCGTCTTATTTCTGTTGTAATTTAGGATTTAATGTCAATTTGTGAATCAAGACTGCAACTTTAGAACGATAGGTTACCATCATGTGAGACATAAGCCTGCATATCGATTTTGGAAAACCATAAGATTCTACTTATATTTATCATTGTGATTGAGATGTCATATCTTTTATAACCTTTCAATCTCAAGATTTAAATATGATAGTTATTGCGGCATTGGACTGTGCTCAAGCAATACAATGGTTTTTGTATTCTGAGATATTCCAAAAACCCCTTAAGTTATAAATAGACTTTACAAAATCTTCCAAGATTCCATTCAATATGACAGATCTTAGAATTTCCAATAGTATTATCAGATTTTTGTTGTGGAAAATAGAACAATCTTGCCAGTCATCATAAGGATATACAGTATTTATGGGAATCTACATAAGAATAGATAAAAAGATTGTTAATAGGCTTAAAGATGTCAAAATGGAGGCTTATTTATATTTGATGAGTAACAAAATGCCTTGTTGATTCTGTCTAAAGTTACGGCATGTTATTATCCCTTTCATTTTTTACTCACCATATAACCGAATAAAGATCCATAACCATGAATGCTTTATTTATATGAGTATCCTCATGACTTCAAACAATTTTAAACTTGAGCTATCAAAATCAATCTTATATTCATACATTTTTACCATATCCATTCTTAAAAAAATCAATATTTTTTCAAAAAACAGTTGACAAAATACTAGCAATTATTATATCATATCAAAACTTTTTACATTAGAAGAATGGTATGTCAAATTCTAATAGAACAAAGACATTTGAGACACACTATTCTTCTAATGTAAAACTAGTTATAAACATACAAACATAACTAGACATATCTTAATAGGAGGTAAAAAATGATGTAATGAAATAACAAAGCCATATTATTCATTGGCTACAATACTTCAATTTCTAGGTATTCATTAAAACAATACATGACAAAA
This sequence comes from uncultured Helicobacter sp., assembly GCA_949299115.1. Classification (GTDB taxonomy): domain Bacteria; phylum Campylobacterota; class Campylobacteria; order Campylobacterales; family Helicobacteraceae; genus Helicobacter_A. The sequence continues at coordinate 27,011 of CASFZH010000031.1, forward strand.
AGGAGAAAAATTATGTCAGAAACAATAAATAGTATAGATAGTTATATTAATAATTTGCAATATGATTCAAGTAAAATTCTTGTTAATAATTCAAATGTTCCAACATACAAAAAAGAAGATGGAATCTTGCAAAGTGATGGCACATTTCTTGTAATTAAGAAAAAACAATGCACAGTACACAATAATTCATCAGAACTTACCTATATGGACGCCTTAGCATCCAGATTATTTCCCGGTGTAATGGTATTATGCAATAGTAACTTGATAGAGAATAACCCTAAAATTGTAGATGTTGATACAAAAGCGACAAAGTTTTCTATTGACCTCCCAAATGGTGCAACAAGTTTTGAAATTCCTAAAATTGTAAAATCCGAATTAGATAGTGCGATTAATCATAAAATAGTGGAATGGAAAAACGCCAACCCACAAGGCAACATAATTGCGAAAATTAAATATAATTTATATGAAGTCAAAAACGAACATAAATTAAGTGCTGATTTAGGATTTAACCTCGCAATGTCAAAGCAGACTTTTGGTATCGATTTTCATGCAATCGAAAATAGTGAAACTCGGGATTGGATTTTAAAATTTGAACAAATTTATTACAATGTATCATTAGATAGCTTTCAAAAACCAAGTAACATCATAGCAGATTCTGTAAGCACTGATGATTTAAAGAATCTTGGTGTCAATAATGAAAATCCAATTGGCATTATCAACAACGTAAGCTATGGTCGCATCGTATATGTGCATTTCAGCACCACAAATAAAGAATTGAATCTAAATGCAAAACTAGATTTAATATTAAATGATAGACTAGATGCTAATGCGATAGCAGAATTTCAAAAACTTAAAAAGGAAATCTCATTAAATGTCTTTGTTTATGGTGGTGGCACTTCTACTTTTAATACAATCCCTCAAATCAATATAGATACACTCCATACTTTCATTAAACAAGGATACAATTTTGATGCTACACAATTAGCAGCACCTATTGGATATAGTGTCATATTTATGAAAAATAGCGGACAAGAATTGGCTACCGTAAACAACACATCTACATATATTGAAACAACTGTCGAACGTTATGATAAAGCACATTTAAGAATTGAACAAAAGGGTGCTTTTATAAATCGTTTTCATATTACTTGGAATGAATTAACGTATAACCCTGATGGTTCTATAAATATTGAATCAAAACAATGGGAACGTAATGGCAAAGACAGTCTTGCTGGTCAAAAATATGATTTATTTTTTAACGGAAACGTTCGAAATCTTCATATTAATTCTAAAGGATTAACGGGCATAATTTGGGACAAAACTCGCACAAATTATGACTGTAATGTCGCCCTAAAACCAGAAATGACTTTAATAGTAAGTGGCACAACATTAAGACAAAAAGCTGTATTGCAATAATATTAGACTTAAAGCACCTTGTGTCTATGATTATTCTTGTTAAAATAAAGTCAAAGTAATTTGATGTCAAAAAGACTGAATTATCAAAACAAGAAATCTTGAGATAATAATGGTGCTTCTAAATATAATAAAAACAATGATAATAAGATTCTAACATTCTAAAAAGAATCAAAATATCAAGTAATTACTTTATCTTGATAAACTTATGGCTTTTGCATTTATGAGTTTCTATAAGATACTAGAATCATAGTTATCAATAGATTTTATAGTATTTAATTTATGATTTTCAAATAACCTATAGTATTTACTATTACTATCAAGGACTTTTTAAGGATTGAACTATGAACATAAAGATTATGTTTGGCATTATAGCAGTTATTATAGCTCTAGCAGGAATTATGGGAATGTATGTGAATAGATATATTCAAGATTCCATACAAAAGGGTGTGCAAAAAGAGGTGTGTGAAAACATGCTAGAGACACAAAATAAGGCAATACAAGCCCAAAGTATAGATACA
>CASFZH010000032.1 GCA_949299115.1 uncultured Helicobacter sp.
ATATAGCCACAAGACACACACTAGTTAAACCAGAAGTGAATATGATTCCATTACAAAGTAAGCTAAAAGCCCTAACATATGATATACACAAAGAATCAATGCAAACACTGCGAGATATGCAAACAAAGGCAAGTGATTTTATAGAGAGTGTGGAGAATATAAGGGAAGTAGAGAGAGATACACAGGGCAAGGGCTTTGTTGTGTTGGAAAACAGACAAATACCGCAAAAAACCAGCTTTAAGGTAAATGAGACTATCAAGAATAATTTACATTTACAGACTGATATATTAAGGGCTGATTTAGAGAAATTAAAAAATTCACACCCAGAGCTTTTTCAGACAAAAGGAGCAGTAGCAAGGCTTATTAATAAGATACAAGAGAATCCAACATTCTTTTTTGAGAATAATAGACTTGATATGAAAATAGTTGGTGCGTATGTAAAAAATAATTTTGGCGAACTTGGTATAGTAACTCATGGAGAAAATATAGGAGATATAGGACATATCCTAGAAACTTCAAAAACTCAAAAAAGAATAAATTCTTTAAAAAATAGAGATAAGAATAGCCCTCTAGCCGAGACCGCCACCCTCGACACACTCCCTTACAATAAGGCAGATGGGCGGAATGGTGAAGTCAATTCACTTTTAGAGAGCAAAAGTAATTCTACCACAAATCACACCTCTTTGTCAAAAACAAGAGAACTAGAATACATAAAATTTAGCGACACCAAAGGCAAAGACCACATACTCACTAAAGAGACACAAGAGCAATGGCTAAAGACCTTTGAGCTAGAAAACTTAGAGCAAAGCTATATCCCAAAACATAGCGAGGAAATAAAGCAAGCACTAGGTGGCAAAGAGATACGACTACAAAAGGGTAGTTTGCTAAAGCTAGTTTCACAAGGCAGAGAGGAATTTATACCGCAAATAAAAGCAGTGCTAGATGAACCTGAAGCGATATTATATGATATTGATGATGGCTTTTTGTTTATTAAACACTTAAAAGATGAGGACTATTTCGTAAATGTAAGCTATGACAAAGGCGAATATTTAGTCAGCGTATCAAATGGGATAAAAGAAACAAATAATCTAAAAAATAAGCTAGATAGCGGTGCTAAAGTATTGTATCAATCTCCAAGCTTCAGGTCATCTCGTAACAAGCTTTTACAGACTTCACAATCCTCCGCCAACAAGATTGACAATGTGGATTCTACCACAAGAGAACCTAAAAGTGAAGTATTTCCAAAAAACAAAGAGTTCGATGAGTATCTAGCAGAAAATAAAAAATACCATATAGATTGGGTAGATGTTCTTGATAGTTCGCCTATTAATGTAAGTATTATGAGGGAGTTTATACTTGATAGTAAAAAAGCCTAGAAAATGGTATCAACAAAGAATTACCCCAAAGCTTAAGAGAAAAGATACAAACCGCACTTAGAGAGATAATCTTAAGATTATTGTTGAAACTAGAGAAAAAAGAGAAAGATTTAAGGAAATTTGCTCTAACTTTTTAGATAATATTGTAACGTTTAGATTCAGTGAGAATGAGATTATGGTGGAACAGAAGAATTTCTTACGTGATATAAATCTGAAATTAATAGAAAATGGATTTCAAAGTTGTATTGCTATTCGCCTCTGTTTTAGCTTGGTGTTAAATATATGGTAATAGTGAGGCAGAGAATGGACTGTGTTGTGAGGCTATAGAGAAACTTTTAGGGCTATGCTTAATACGAAAAAGTGGAGTTTTTACCCCACACAATGAAGAGCTGTTGCGAAAGTTATAAGTTATATAAAGTTATAAGCAATACATAGGATAATAAAGGCAATCTTTAATGCTTATTTATAGTAAAAATAATATGATGGAAGTTTTTAAATACTTTGAAGAAGGTTTTATGCTTAATATAAAAGAAAATAATGAAATTGGAAACTGGAATAGCTGATATTACTCATTGTGATTGAAGGAAGGACAAATAAAGAATTTTGGGGGGGGTTTATTGCAAATTTTTAAATATATCATCATTTCAAACAGAATCTGTAGATGGGAGAGACAATCTTTCAAAATTAAAGGAGTTAATCCCCTTAATAAATACAATAAAACAACACTTATCTTTGATACATATGATGATAGAAAACAAACAAAAGAAAATATTGTAAATCAACTTGAGCAAAGTTTTCCAAACGAAAGTTTAAAATGTGAAATATTTCTTTTGCCAAATAATTATGATAGCAGTAATTTGGAGGATTTGTTAAAGAATATTGCTACAAAACCATATGTATTAAAAATGTATAGAAAATTTCCACAAAAATAATAGCGATATAATTACCAAGTAAAAACTAATGCATTAGTTTTTACTTATCTTGAATGCTATGGATCTAAAAATAGATCAAGATTCTATAGATAGTAATCTTTGATAACAAATCATGTATTTAAAACCATTAAGGAGTTTTGTTAGGGTAATGATGGAGATACATTAAGGTGTATGCAAGAATCTTGGTTTTATCTATAAAAGAATAGTGTGATGAGCGAAGTGTTACTTTCTTTTTCAAACAATAGTACTATGAGAGCAATGATAGAAATGCAATAAAGAATAATAAAATAAAAAGCAAAATTGTACAATGCTGTAAGGCAAAATGTATCGAATTTTTCTTATGAGATATGTACTTTAATATTAAAATTTATAATAATTTATAGCGAATATCAAGCAATAAGCTAAATTTTATGGTGGATTCTAATTATAAAAATTCTAATATCTGCCTTAGCTCATCTTTAAATTTGCGTTTTTGGTTTCTTTGTGATGAGGAGCAAATGGAAATATGCAGTGGAAAACATTTCTTATGCACACTATCTTTGTTATGATGGCAGTAGTCTTTGTCCTTGTAGTGGATTTTGTCTTCATTTTTGTTTGCATTGTGATAGTCTTTATCGATAGGCTCTGTGCCTTGATTTTTTGTATGTTTCTCAAAACAGCTACTATCTACAATGTTGCTTGAAAAATTGTTTGGGAAACCCTTGATGGTATTTTCATGTACATGCTTTCTTTCTATATAATATTTGTGATAAATCTTGCTTGCTAGATTCCCGGTTGTGATGACTGCCTTGATATGTGGGGCATTTTGAAAAATCTCTGTAAGGTCATTTGGGATTATACTTGAGAATACAATATCACTATCGCTTGAGCTATTTCTTTTTTTCACACAGGATTTGATGATGTCCCATAGGGCTATTTTGTGCTTATCCAACAATTCTCTTTTGGCTTCAGGCGTATCGTATATAATCTCACTTTTTAGAATCTCTGCTAAGTTTTTCCAAAAATTATTCTTTTTATGCCCATAATAAAAGCCGTATTGCTCCGATGAAGGCGGTGGGAAACTCCCTAAAATGAGCACTTTTGAATCTTTGCCATACACGGGATTAAAAGGGTGTGTTACAAGCTCTAACTCCCATATTTCTCCATTGTGCTTTTTGAGAGTGATGATACCATCTTGATGACTCATGTAAGTACCAGAGAATCTATAGAGACATTCTCCTTTGTGATTGTATAATTCAAAATAACTGCTTTTTTGCTTGTATTGTGTGATTATGGTCATTGGTATTCCTTATATTGCGTTATAACAATAGAACATAAAAGGCATAGTATACTATATGTACTTTCATATAATTTTATATGGCTACAAATTTATTGCATGTTGTCTTGTCTTTACTGTATTTAGAAAAACTAACTTTACCATAAGATTTTATTCGTAGTCATAGAATCTGATAATAGATTCCAAGTAATAGAATCTACAAAATAGAAGAGATTCAGACAGTAGACTTCTGCAACTTCTAAGAGTTAACATAATTAAATACTAATTCAAACTAATTATCTAAAATCCTCTTATCCAAAATTTCATACTTGGTTAGAGTCTATGTTATGGTGATGAAAATAAGCAATACAATTTGACATGTCTTTGATAAACACAATATATAGACAACTATATATTGTGTTATTTATAGGTTATTTGTTTATTCTATAAAAATTATAGAATCCGAATATGCTATAATATGTTGATTACGTTTATAAGGATATATATGAAAACTACAGATATAGAGAATACGAGAAAATTACCCTATCTTAAACAATTTCCAGATGAAAATGGTTATTTTGGAAAATTTGGTGGTAGCTTTGTGCCAGAGAATGTTGCAGAAGCTATGCAAGATATAACTACCGCTTACCATTTGATTGCACAAAATAGTGATTTTATTGCAGAATTACGTAAAATTAGAAAACATTTTCAAGGACGTCCCACACCCATTTATTTTGCTCATAATCTTACAAAAAAGTATGGTGGTGCTGGCATTTACTTAAAACGCGAAGATTTAAATCATACAGGTGCTCATAAACTTAATCATTGCATGGGTGAAGGGCTATTGGCAAAATTTATGGGAAAAAAGAAATTAATTGCCGAAACTGGAGCTGGACAACATGGTGTTGCTTTGGCTACCGCTGCAGCTTATTTTGGATTGGAATGTGAAATACACATGGGTGAAGTAGATATAGCAAAAGAATACCCAAATGTAACACGTATGAAAATTTTAGGAGCTAAAGTTATCCCAGTAAGTTTTGGAGCAAAAACACTAAAAGAGGCGGTCGATTCTGCGTTTGAAGCATATCTTAAAGATACAAAAAACACCATGTATGCTATTGGTTCTGTTGTTGGACCTCATCCCTTTCCAAAAATGGTACGAGATTTTCAAGCGGTCGTGGGATTTGAAGCAAAAGAGCAATTTATTGAAATTACAGGAGAGCTGCCAGACACTGTAGTCGCATCTGTTGGTGGTGGCAGTAATGCGATGGGAATCTTTAGTGGTTTTATCGATGATGCAGTAGAGCTTATTGCGGTAGAGCCATTAGGAAAAGGAAGTAAATTGGGAGAACACGCAGCGAGTTTAAGCTATGGGAGTGAAGGGGTTATGCATGGATTTAGGTCTATTATGCTGCAAGATGAAAAAGGAGAGCCTGCAGCGGTGCATAGTATTGCTAGTGGCTTAGATTATCCATCAGTTGGACCAGAGCATGCTTATCTTCATAGCATCAAACGAACAAAGATAGCTACTATTGCCGATGAAGAAGCTATTAGTGCATTTTTTGAATTAAGCAGAAAAGAAGGTATTATTCCAGCTATTGAATCAAGTCATGCCCTTGCTTATGCCTTAAAGATTGCACCAGAACTCAAAGGTAAAAAAATTTTGATTAACTTAAGCGGCAGAGGCGATAAAGATATTGATTTTGTAGTGCAAAACTATGGATATGGCGACTAATGGAGCGATGGTAGATTTGTTTGCAATGTAGTCCACATAATGAAATGAATTGAGGTTACACACAAATGAGATTTTGGGGATTTATGTTGTATACAAAAGATGTAGAATATTCATATAGCAATTAATAATCATGAATTAATGCTGATTTACATAGAATTTAATGAGCATTTCTGCATGAACTTTTTGAGAATCTAATGTGAGATTCTCAATGTAATAGCATATAATACAGAATACATGGAAACACATCTCTTATATGCTATGCTTTGTTTGAGTGTCTAATCTAAAATCTTTAGAATCTGTTTTATGTGTTTGCCTATATCAGAATTCTTGTATTTGGACAATTTCTAAAGACATTATCATTTTTTACTTAATATTGTATCATTGATTGTTTGAACTAATTCTGAAATAGGGAGTCGATAGGACTGGTATTCTTTTGCTTCCTCTGGTGTGAGTAGTCGCCATGTAAATGAGCGGCTTAACCAATAACGCGAATCAAGTGAACCAATAAAATCGATTTTGCCATCTTTTTTTGGTACTATTTTTCCGTAATATGTTTTGCAATTATAAAAATTATAAATAAGCCCATCAACAAATTCCCCTTTGTCATTTTCTGTGTAGTTATAACCAAATACAACTCCTACACTTTTACGTGTGCGTAATTGAGAGTTTTTATTGCATGAATCATTAATGGGATTATTCTCCAAATTCTTTAATCCATATACATAATATTTGCCATTATATTTAAAAATCTCAACAATGCTTTGCCCTCCTTCTGTACCCTCATGCGTTAGATAAAGCCCAGAAATATCTTTTGCAAAAACATTGTGAGCAAACAATATGAATGCTATAATAAGGATATATTTCATAAACAACTCCTCTTTTTATATGAAATCTAGTAGTGATAAGGGGACTTTAGCTACAACCTTATACACTTTTTGTTGGCTTAGGTCAGCGTGTTGCAACCCACCAGCATGCACATCATACGGAAAGAATACACACATATGTGATCTATGGGATACAATGGTTTGATACATATTGCATTTTTTATAGACTATCAAATCTCTTTGGGAATCATACTCTTTTGCTACTGCAAAATCTTTAGAATCTCCAACTATAAAGCACTCACTACCTTCAATGGTTAGCTGAAAATCTATATATTTTCTGTGTGTTTCAAAGAATGCTTGAGTATGAGGTTTTAATGAATATGTTTGTAGCATGGCAAAGATTCCGTTTTGTAAATCAATACGTTTAGAATCTTCAAAGTCCTTTTGCGAATAGTCTCCGTCTAGGCAAGATTGTAGAAAATTATATAAGCCTACCAAGCATTCTCTATGTGATAAAAGATTTTTAAAGTTATGTAGTTTTGCAATAATAGCCATTAATATCCCCACTAAAGTATTATGTATATTCAATTATGTATATTCAGATTTTATTTCATTATACACTATCAAATCTTAAACATGCTTTAAATATCTTTTTGATTATTTAAAAGATTCTATATAACAAACAAACTATAAAATTTGTATATAAAAAAGCAATTGACATTATTCAAAGTTATCAGTAAAACAGTGAATTTTATTTTATAATTATGTGTGTAAAAAAAAGATTTAAGGTACAGTATGAATACAAAATATATATTCGTAACAGGCGGTGTGCTAAGTTCGCTTGGAAAAGGGATATCATCCTCTTCGATTGGGACACTTTTGAAGCATACTAATTTCTCTGTTTCAATTCTCAAAATAGATCCTTACATTAATGTAGATTCTGGGACAATGAGTCCATTGGAACATGGTGAGGTGTTTGTAACAGCAGATGGAGCAGAGACTGACCTTGACATCGGACACTACGAAAGATTTCTCAATACGAGTTTTTCGCGTAACAATAATTTCACGACTGGACAGATTTATCTCTCTGTTATAAAAAAAGAGCGACGTGGTACATATCTTGGTAAAACTATACAAATTATCCCACATATTACTGATGAAATAAAAGAACGTATCAAAAAAGCAGGCAATGGTTTTGACTTTTTGATTGTAGAGCTGGGTGGCACAGTCGGTGATATTGAGGGCATGCCTTATTTAGAGGCAATGAGACAGCTAAAACATGAAATGGGGGCACATAATGTTTTAAGCATTCATGTAACACTTGTGCCTTATGTCAAAGCGGCAGATGAGCTAAAAACAAAACCTACACAGCATAGTGTCCAAGAATTAAGACGTATAGGCATTAGTCCGCAGATTATTATTGCACGTTCAGAAGTCCCGCTTTCTAAAGATACAAAGCAAAAGATTGCACTTGCCTGTGATGTTGATTCGGATAGTGTGATTAGTGCAGAAGATGTGGGGACTATTTATAAATGCCCGATTAATTTCATGAGTGAAGGGATTTTAACTCCTATTGCACGGGGTCTGAATATCCAAAAACTTATACCTAATATGACAGAATGGGATTTACTTGTAAAGAAGATTCTCTCCCCTACTAAAAATATTTGTATAGGTTTTGTGGGTAAATACCTTTCTTTAAAAGAATCGTACAAATCTCTTTTGGAAGCTTTGACACATGCTGGTGCAAATCTAGACACAAAAGTCGAAGTGTGCTTTATTGATTCGGAAAATATTGAGCTCGAAAAACTTCACAGTCTTGATGGAATATTGGTACCCGGTGGCTTTGGTGAAAGAGGCATAAATGGTAAAATTGAGGCTATTAGGTATGCTAGGGAAAACAAGATTCCATTTCTTGGAATTTGTCTTGGTATGCAGCTTGCTATGATTGAATTTGCAAGAAATATATTAAAAATTCAGGATTCCGATTCTGTAGAATTCAACAAGCATTGTAAGAATCCTATTATTTATCTTATTCAAGATTTCATTGATATGCAAGGTAATCAGCAAATACGCACGCATAATTCTCCTCTTGGTGGAACAATGAGACTTGGCGAATATGAGTGTCATATAAAGCCAAATTCTAAACTTGCAAAAGCATACCGAAATCAGAAAGTTATTAAAGAAAGACACAGACATCGCTACGAGGCAAATCCAAAATATCGTCAGCTTTTTGAAGATAAAGGATTGCTTATTAGTGGTGAATGTAATGGACTTATAGAGGCTGTTGAGTTAGAACAACATCCTTTTTTTATAGGTGTGCAATTTCACCCAGAATTTACCTCAAGATTACAGAATCCAAATCCTATTATTGTAGATTTTGTAAAACAATCACAAATTTATAAAAAATGAGAATTTTTATGGATTCTTTGTTGTCAAAAGAATGCAATGTAGAAATTGCTAATTTAAAAGCCATTCTTACAAGATTTACCACTATTGATGAAATTATTACTATTTTATCAGCTAGGTTTAAGGATTTTGCATTTCACACATTAAAAGACATACCGCATCCACAAGAATTATATAATAATATGCCAGCAAGCCTCATGGTAGTTGAGAGTATTTTTAAGAATGAAAAGATTATTATTGTTGGTGATTATGATGCCGATGGAGTTTGTGCTACCTGCATTATGCTTGATTTTTTTGAAAGTCTTGCTTATCCACATGTAGATTTTGCTATGCCAAATCGTTTTATACATGGCTATGGTTTTAGTAGGGCATTATTTGAAGAGATAATACAGAATCATTCTGATGTTAAGCTTATTATAACTGTTGATAATGGGGTAAGTAGCTTTGAAGCTGGGCAGCTTTGTAAAGAACGTGGCATTAAATTGATTATCACAGACCATCATACTCTTGAAGTTGACAAAGATACGAACAATAAGATTCCGCATTGTAATTTTTTAATTAATCCGCAACAAAAAGACTGTACTTTTCCCTATAAAGAAATCTGTGGCAGTTTGGTAGCATGGTATTTTTGTTGTGCTATAAAAATTAGTATGCAGCAAATATGTCAGAATCCAAAATCCATTGTCAAACGTTATATACCACAAAATAATAATACATCGAAACCACACACATATCAATATATCAAAAGACTAACAAATACGTATTGTGCTAATCTATCAAATCTACGTATGGAATCTTTTCTTTTGCTTGTCGGTATCGCCATTATTTCAGATGTCATGCCTCTCAATGCTATCAATCATACTATTTGTAAGTATGCTTTAAAGAACTTCATAGGGGCTAAAAAATATGCCATTCAAGTGTTAGTGGAATATTTACGTTGTCCTGTTAATTCTCAAAGCTTGGGATTTCGTCTTATTCCCCTATTGAATGCTGCAGGTCGAATTGATAATGGTAAAATTGCACTAAATTTTTTACGATCAAAGTCTATTGAAGAAGCTCGGTATTATTTTAAACAATTAAAAGATTTAAATGCACGAAGAAAATCTTTACAAGAAGAAGTTGCACAAAAAGCACATAATGCTATTGCACATTTTCAACAAAACAATACGATGATATGTGTTGTAGGCAATAATTGGCATGAAGGTGTCTTAGGCATTGTTGCAGGTAAAATGGCGGAAGAATTTAAAAAACCATGTTTTGTTTTGACGCATATAAATGGTATATGTAAGGGAAGTGGTAGGAGTTATGGTAATATAGATTTGATTGCTAGTATGCAAAAAATTGGACATTTAGCCAATCGCTATGGCGGACATGTGGGGGCTGTTGGTTTAGAGATTCCATATTCTAACATTCAAAATTTTATTGATTCTTTTACACCTATTAATTATGTTGCACAAACATGTTATGATGTGTTGGGGATTTTAGAAGCAAATTTAATTACTGAACATTTATTCCATCATATTATATCTTTTGAGCCTTATGGCAATGGAAATCCAATACCAAAATTCTTTATTGAGCTTGAAATTTTGACATATAAAAAAACTGTGCAAGGATTCCTTGAATTTCAATTATGTTATGATACACAGATATTTAAGGCAATGTTTTTCAACTCAAAATATGCTAATTTTAAGTTTTGTACAGGGGACAAGCTGCAATTTCTTGGAATGTTTGCCGTTGATACTCAAAGTAATTATTCACATGTATTCAACAATACTCATCAAATTATGTTAATCATTGATAAAATCTATGGGCTTCAAAGAAAGACAATATAACATTGCTCAACCAATAAAAGCTGCAAGATTCTTATTGCGATTAGGCTATACGAAAGCACAAACCCAACGTATGCTTGATAAATCACGTTTGCACCAACAGAATACTGTTGTAAAAAAGTCAGATATGCTTCATACTGGCACGGTGAATCTTGTAGAATTTATCCCACAAGATTTGGGTTTGTTGCCTCTTTATATTGGTATGATAGACAGCCAAAGACAGATGACAATTTTTCGATACAATGAAAATTATAAAGATTATGAGATTATTGTATATAGTGGAGAAAGTATCGATTTTAGGTATTTTGGTAGATATGCAAAACAGCTCATGCAGTGTGTATTGCGATACACTAAAAATCTTGATGATTTGAAATATTCCACATTATGCTCATCATTAACGAAGAGTTCTATTTTGCCGAATTTTTATTTTTGTATCTTTAATAAACCAGCCAAGCTCCTTACGCATCCAAAAAATCTTGATAATACATCAAGTTTGCTAGATCAAATACGTTATGATTTTGGTGTGGAATCTAATCCTTGCCATAGACTTGATTATGAAACAAGTGGGCTTGTGTTATGTTCTCTTACCAAAGAGAGTGAGGTTTGCTTAAAAAACCTTTTTTTACAAAAGCAAATTCATAAACAATACATTGCTGTTGTGCAAGGAGAGATAACACAGCCAATGCTCATAGAATCCTATATTGATTTTTGTAGGGATTTTGGTAATCTCTGCATTAAAGGTCATGCATCATACATTAAAACAAGAAACATCAAGCCACAAAGACTATCAAAAATTTTAGAATATTGTAAATATAAAAGTTCAAATTCTCACAAAGCCTATACGATTATTTATCCTATACAAACTTTTCATACCTTGAAACAATTACAATTCTTTATGGAATCTAACGAAGGGAAGAGCATATTTAATTCTGCTATACATCAGTCCACACAGGATTATTCTGCACTACAACTACAAAAGAGTATAGATGAATCTTTGCATTTACACAAATATTGCTTTATATCACATCATTGTAGTGTATTAGGATTTTATGGTTTTATACAAAAAGACCAGATGATTTGGGATATCACGAATCTTTTATCATTGCGTATGCACTATATGTATGCATTGGATAGATATATGAAATTTATTGCAAAACTTGATTTTTCAAAAGTTTTTGAGACTTTGCCTTCAGATTCCTTACATGTAGCAACTATACCATATTATACCCTTGTAAAACTTATACCAATTACTGGAAAAACACACCAACTACGATTGCACACTTCAAGTTTGCATCATGCAATTTTAGGAGACACTTTATATGGGATTAATGAAGATATTGCGAGTTTTTTTCTTGATATTCAAGGTACTGCATCTCAATATAATAGAGAAATATTACAAAAGCCTATATTTTTTTCCTTTTTGTTGCATAATTTTTTATTTTTGCATAAGCGTTATGTTTCTTCTATACTAAGTGGCATTTATTGCCCATGTTTTTCTTTTATACATACCTTACAACAACAAGAAATCCAAGATTTTTTCTCTTTTCTGTATTTTTATTATGCTCTACCAATGTGTCAAAATTCAATGAGAGAAGTAATGAAAATCTATTATTGTAAATCTTCAAGATTATTATTGCATGCACAAAGACTTATGCTGTATCACACCTCTTTTGCATATCCGTAATACATGATAGTCATTATGCCATTGTGTATTGAGGATAATGTGTGTTGTTCTCAATACATTGCTTATCTGGTGTAGGATTCTCAATATTCTTGTGTCTGTGATTATTGATTTCAGTGGAAATTTATAAAAATTTTTGTGATGATAGATTCTGAATTGGAATGTTAAGTATCTCAATACGGCATACAAAATGATGAAATAAAATCTGATTAACTACATATTCACAATAGCATAACCGAATTTTGTATTCTAAATCTTAGATATTAGTGCATAATCTTTGATTTTGTGGGTATTGACTATTTTACACATAAGGTGATTATTTGTGTTTTATGTATTTTAGGTAGTTGTATGTCAAATTTTCTTGTTGTAAGTCAATATTATTTCTCAATATGATTATGCTATTGCAATGCATTCGTGATATAATCCAATTCTTTAACAATGCCTTCTAATTCTTTTTGTTTATGTAGTATGGAATTGCGTATATCCTTAGCATTTGACTTTTCTCTTTGTGCTAAGGTATTGTGTAAAATATTTTCTTTTTTTGCAATTTGTTCTTGTATTTCATCATGTTGTAGTTGTGCTATTTGCTTAAAGTAGTCCAAAAATTTTTCTCGTATTTCTTTATTTTTTTCTGCAATGGCATTGCCAAAAAGATGAAATGATTCCTGAAATTTAGAATCTAATTTACTAACCAATTCTTCTTGATTACTTTTTGAATGTGAAGCAATAAGACGTGGCACGGAATCTTGTAGAATTGCAAGGCTTTGTGCGATTTGTGTTTTTGGGGCGTGAAAGATAATTTGTGGTTGTGTTTTATCTGTGTATTCTTCAAACATTTGTGTGATTTTCTTTGCAAGCTTGTATTTGTATTCACGACTTAAATCACTAAAGCAATCGCTAAAACCAAGCTCCAGAATCTCTAAAACTCTCTCTTTACTGACAGTATTGTTACGTCCATATTCATATATTGCTTCATCATAGATTCTACTGCGTAATTTATCTTGTTCACTTTTTAGACTTTTATTCACAAAATTTTGCAATGAATCTAAAAATCCTTCTAGTTCTTGTTGCTTTACTTTGTTTTCATTTTGTTTTTTATGCAATCTTTCTAAAAGATTAGCATTCTCTTGTTTGAGATTTTCTATCATAGATTCTAAATCTTCTTTAGAAGCATTGAAAATCTTGAGTTCCAAAGCTATTTCATCTTGAGCATTTCGAGTAGTTTTGAGGAATCCACGATAAGCAAGATACATAATATCTTTTTGCTTCAAACTATCTTCACCTAATAGCATTTTATCGAGGTATTGTTCTACTGCTACAATGCCTGTTTTCTCAAGATTGAAGCCCTTGTCTATTGCCTTTTGTGGTTGCCCAATTTTGTGTAAAAGTGCAAAAAAACTTGCTAAGGGAATAAAATCAATACGTTCAATGAGATTCTCTATATCTCCTCTATATTCTGATTTGCGTAATTGCATAGCAAGGGTTGATTTTGTGTATTCTAAAGATTGTTCTAAATCTTTTTCAGAAATCAAATCAATACGTGTTAGCACAACTAAAAGACGTGATATATTTTGATGTAGTAGAGATTCTAAGATAAAATCAATATCAATTTGTGTTGCTACACAACTTGCATTCATCACGTGAATGAGCAAATCACAATGTGTTATGTAATCTTTTGTGATTTCTTCACGTTTTGTAATGGGGTCATCAAGTCCCGGTGTATCCACAATCTCAACGCCATTTTGCAAAAATTTTAAATGCGTAAAAAGTTCAACTTTTTTTACAAGATTACAAAGTTTGCTTGCATGGTTGGCTGATGTATAGGTTGATAATTCATTTAATGGAATCTCTGTGCTTTTTGTGTCTTGTGTAATAAAGTCATGGATTTTTTCACCAAAGATTTCTTTGCTTTCTTGTACGAAATTTTGCAAACCTTTGTCATATTGTGCAGTTTTTTCTAATTCTAACCATTCTTGCTTATTCCAAAAATATACTTTTGCGTATTCTTTTTCGCCATATTTTAAAATAGTGAGGTTAGCTGTTTCTGGTACTGTTGAACTTCCTAATATCTCTTTGCCAAGTAAAGCATTTAAGAATGTGCTTTTCCCCGCACTTAAAACCCCTGTGATTCCAATGGAAAATTTATGATTCTTCGCATTATTATATATTGTTTGCAGTGTTGTATCAATGTGATTACCAAGCTGCAATTCATGCAATTTTTTATAGATCGTTTCAAGCTCATTGCACAATGCTTTTATGTCAATTTGTTTTTCGTTGTTTTGAGTATTTTTGTCTTTGTTGAATGAGGCTTGTGTAAAGAAGTGTATGAGATTGCGAGCATCACTATTGCTAAGAAGTTCCGCAGCATTAAGACGTAAAATATATGGTTTAAGGAGCTTTAGAGATTTGGATTCCGTATGATAGAGAAGGTATTGTTGTATTGATTTGATGTTTTCAATCGTGTGTTGTGATGAAGAATGTAGGATTTGTTGTAATAGCATTGTAAATATGTTGCTTTTGGTGTATATTTCAAGATTATTTGCATTGACACAAAGCAATATGCTTGTAAGCTCAATTGGCAGTGAATCAAGGACTTGTGTGTCCAATACTGTATCATTACTATTTGGTGGCAGCTCGTGGTATATTGTAGTAAAAAAATCAGTTACAACTTGCATTGTTTCCTCCATGCTATACTTTAATTATAATTTTACACAACTTTTATAGATTTTGATAGAATAGAGTACAATACAACTTATCTTTATATTAAAAAGCGAATAATTCTCTCTCAACATTGAGGCTTATGCTGATTATTGTGCTATAATTCATTATCTTGACATATAACTGTTATTGAGAATCATATTGAAATATTCAATGGTTTAACGATGATTTTTTTCAACAATCACTATTACAAATAATTTATGAGGACATTATGGAAACAGTAGTCTTAACTAATCCAATTGATATGCACATACATTTACGACAAGATGAGCTTTTGAGGACAGTTTTACCTTATAGTGCTACTTATTTTAGTGCCTGTCTTGCTATGCCTAATTTGATACCACCATTAATGACTACTGAATCTGTATTGCAATATAAACAACAAATTATGCAAGAAAGTCACACCACTATCTTGGATACACATCTTAAGCAAACGCGGCATTTTATTCCGCTCATGAGCCTTTATATTCATGATAATTTGAATGTAGCAGAGATACATAAGGCATCGCAACACGGCATAAAGATTCTCAAACTATATCCAAAAGGTGCTACAACAAATGCACAAAATGGTGTTAGTAAGGTCTTAAATCCTCATCTTTTACATCTCTTAGAAGAAGCACAAAAACACAATATGATTCTAAGTATACATGGAGAAAGTGCAGGTTTTAGCATGGAGAGGGAGAAGGAGTTTTTAGAAATTTTTGAGGAATTGGCACGATGTTTTCCAAAGCTTAAAATCATCATTGAACATTTAAGTGATAGGCATTCTTTAGAATCCATTCATAAATACACGAATCTCTTTGGCACAATTACCTTACATCATTTACTTTTAACACTTGATGATATTCTCGGTGCGATGCTGAATCCTTTCATGTTTTGTAAGCCTATTGCTAAAACACCATTAGATAGAGATGCTATTTTACAAACTGCTTTAAGTGCTGATAGTAAATTTAGCTTTGGTTCTGATAGTGCACCGCATACTGTTGTAGCAAAAATGAATGGAGCAGCTGGAATCTTTAGTGCCCCCATTTTACTCCAAGCTCTTTGCAGTATTTTTATGAAGCACAATAAAATAGAGAATTTACAAAAATTTATTAGTGATAATGCTTTATGTATTTATAATCTTACCATACCATTTACTAAACATGTTATTTTGCATAAAAAGCCCTATACTTTTGGAAATACTATCCGCTGCGGTAATGATGATATTGTGGTATTTATGGGAGACAAGAGATTAGAGTATAGCATTGAAGATATCAAAGTATCATAGGCAATGTAGGGATTGGTATGAAAATAGCGGATTCTTTTTTTTACATTACTTTATGTATTATTACCATTTTGGCTATATTTATACATTCTACGAAATTTGACATTTATTTTCCAATTACAGCTTTTGATACTGTTGAATATGGCATCTATGAAAAAAAACAAATAGCAATCGATTCTCATTCTATTAAATCAGTGAATCTAGCAAAGATTGATAATGAAAATTATCTGGTTACATATCTTGGTGGGGAGGAGAAAGAAGATTCTAATTTTTATGGAATCTTATTCCGACCTAGTCGATATTCTGTACCTATCAATGGTAAGTGGCAAAATATTACGGCAAATACACAAACTTGGGGTATTCCCAAGTTACTTGCTACGCAACAATCTCTATTGGCACAAATAAATCAAAATATGTATACCTTTGGATTTCCTATTATGCAACGTTATAATGATAAACTCTATTTACTATTAAACGGTAGAAATTTTAAGAATATTGCAACTTCGCGAATACATATTTTTCATGCAAATGCTAATGAAGTTTTAGAATATTTGCAAGACACTCAAAGCTCCAATGACACAACTTTTTTTCACTTTTATAAGAGAATTATTGTTGGTTTGGTCGCCAATATCAATTATTTTTTATCTAAAAACATATTTTTCGCTAGTAATGCCAATGTTGAAAATTTTATTATTCCTTTTTATGCAAAATTTCGAGATTATATTGCGTTATTTGGAATCTTTGATTCAGAATTTGTTTTGCAAGAAGCCGTAAAGCCACATAATCTATCTTATCTTTCTATGCCTATTATGACACAAATACCCCAAGATGATATGTTTGAAAATTATGTAAATACCGATAATGTGATAAATAATTCTCATTCATGTTTAGTAGTGTATCATAATCAATCAAAAGATAAACAAGAAAAAGAAAAGCTATATTTTCAGACTTGTGAAACAAATAATGGCACCTTGCTATTTGATACTCTGCAAACAAGCAAAAATATTGCCAATGCACAATATCTTAGTATGGCAACTCTTGGTAAATCTGTGCTTTTAGCTTACACTAATCAAGATTCGACTGCATTAAACTTGGCGGTATGGAACGGCGAAGATTTTGTGTATTTGCGTCAAATTGAAGAATATGTAAAAGATAAAATAGTAAATCCAAATATTATTGTCAATGGTATGTATGCCTATATCATATATAATAGTCAAATAAAAAAACATATTACTATTATTACATTAGATGAAAGCTATGTAAAAAGTCTTATTACGAGAAACACAATATTATAGGTGTAAAGGTATTAATGCAAAAATTATATGTCTATATCAGGAATGTTGCCATTTCGTTTATAATTAGAGATAATTGTTTAAACACATTTTGCTTATGTGAAATCTAAGGTGTATTCTATGAATATCTATTCTCTTATTGTCTATGCACTTTTTACTACTGCTTTTGTATTATCTATCATTTCATTTTTGCGTGTTATTGGGATTTATGCTATCAATACTTTTGCTAAAGTATTGATAGCTATTTTGACATATTGTTGTTCATTCATTCCTATTGGTGAGTCAAGTGTAGCTATGTTTTTATACAGTGTTTTTGATGTACCAAGCTTTTTGTTGGTATTAATTTGCCTTTTGTCAATTATCCGTAGTTTTGCTACTCAAATACATTTTGTCATTCGATATAAAGGATTTTTATTTTTGTTTGTTATGTGGATTGCATTTGCATGCAATACGTTAGGATTTTTTGAATGGGCGTATGGCACAATGGCATATAAAATCGCTATTACGAGTGTTTGTATAGCAATAGCATATTGTTTTGATAGAATATGTGGTTGTCTGATGTTATGCTCGTTGATTATATGGATTCCATTTTCTCATGTTATTGATGTATATCATGCGGTATTTGATGGATTGATTTGCGTATGCGGTTGTTTTGTCCAAAGCATTCCTACTTATCGTAATAATTTTCATATAGCACTATTAAAACCAAGAATATTTAAATAAATTAGGATTTTTATGCACGAATACTCTATTATTTCTTCATTATTTTCCATTTGCTTAGAATATTTAGAATCTCATAATGCGACAAGCATTCAGAAAGTTATTGTGAGTGTTGGAGAGCGAGCCAATATTGAAAAGTCCTTGCTTATAAGTGCATTTGAAACATTAAAAATAGAATATAGTGCCTTATCAAATGCTAAAATTGCTATAATTACACAAAAACTTCTATTAGAATGCAATGAGTGCAAACATAGCTTTCATAGCGTTGAAAACCCTACTTGTCCAATGTGTCAAAGCACGGATACTTATATTATAAAGGGTAGAGATATAAAGCTAGAGAGCTTGGAGCTTGAAATCGATGAAGGAGCATAGTTTTGAAAGAAGATGAAAGAGAGGTTTTAGCACATATTGTTCAAAATATTGATGAACAAGAAATTTTTTTAGAATTTGTAGCAAAAGCTGAAACAATTAAGGAAGCTTGGCAAATTACTAAGATTTTTGAGAAAAAAAAGAAAGAATTTGTAAGTAATTTGAGAGAATACGATACGTTGATTAAAGACAAAGAAAAACAACTTAAGATAATTACTGCAGAAATTGCTGATGCTAATAATCTTTTAAAAGATGCTAATAATGAATTAGAAAATGTAAGAACCCAATTAAACGAAATGCGAAATAAGGCTAAATTGCTAAAAAATAAAATCTTGCACGGTAAACAGTCTCAATATGCTAACTTTTATGATAATGAAGATGATTTCTTGTCATCACAAGAGGAAAAAGATTCTGACATACTTAATTTTGATGATATTATACAAGATATAAAGCCATTAAGTACAGTGAGCGTACATGTCAAAAACGGTGCAACTGCTATGGCAAGAGCAGCTGAAGTTATTTATTCACAAGAGTTGTATGATATTTATAAAAAAGCGGGAATACGGTTATTTAAACTAAAAGATAAAATTAATGAATTAGAGTTGTCCAATAAAAAACTTGCTATTGAATTACGTGATTTATCCGAAGAAGACAATTTCAAGGAAAATATGCGTAACAAAATGGGGTTGGTAGACGATTCTCATGATGAATATGATACCATGATACCAAACATTAAACAATCATCAGATTTTATTGGTACTACTCTTATTACATCAAATCTTGATTCTGTGGATGTGGAGGAACGTATTGAAATGATTGACAAAAAGAAAGAGAAAGTAGAAGAAATGTTTCAACAGCTTAACAATCTTTTACATGATGATGTAAGCAAAAATACAAAAGAAGTGGGTAAAGAAGTATTGCAATCAAGGAATGTTAAATGAAATCAGGGAAAATGACAATTTTTGTAAGTGCATTAGAGCCAAGTTCGAATCTGCATTTAAAAAATCTTATTGCAAAATTACCACAATATTGTGAAATTATAGGAGTTTGTGATAGAGATGTAGGTAGACCACTGTTTTTACCAAGTCAATTTTCTATAATGGGGTTTACTGATGTATTGCAACGAATCTCATTTTTACGGTATGCTCTTAAAACATTAAGCTTTGAGGCAAGTGTATGCGACCAAGTATTGCTTATGGATAGCTCATCTTTTAATATCCGTTTAGCAAAACTCATACGCAAACAGAATCCACGTGTTACGATTATGTACTATATATTACCGCAAGTTTGGGCATGGAAAGCATGGCGTGCAAAAGAAATAGAAGAGTTGTGTGATAAACTCGCATGTATTTGGCCATTTGAGTTACAATATTATACAAGTAAAGCAAAATATGTTGGGCATCCATTGCTTGATATTTATACTCAAGAATATATTTATCAAAATGATAATTTAGATTCCAAAGTATTCGTTTTTATGCCCGGTAGCCGTAAAAGTGAAATTAAAAAACTTATGAAGGAATATATTGTCTTAGCTAAAATGATAAAAAAGAAGTATGACCACACCACATTGCGTCTCATTATTCCATTGCGATTTAAAGATACTGCAATGATGAATGTATACGGGGATTTAACCGAATTTGAGCTATACTATGATACGCAAGAGGGATTAAAAAATGCAAGTTTTGCTTTTGTGTGTGCTGGTACTGCAACATTGGAAGCAAGTCTTATGCAAATTCCGTTTGTACTTGTTTATAAGGCAAAATGGATAGATTATATTATTGCGAAAATGTTTGTACAATTGAATTTTGTTGGATTAGCCAATATTATTTATCAAGCCATGCAATTAGAGAATGGTAAAGAGATGAAAAAGGCTGGATTGGGATTAGATTATTTACATGAAGAGCTTTTGCAGAGGGATTGTAAGGCAAGCAAAATGTTGCAGGCTTATGAAAATTTTGATTATCAACGTTATTTTGAGGGTGTGAGTAAACTACGTTCATATCTTAAACATGGCAGTGCAAAACGTGTAGCAAAATGGATACTTTCTAAGAAAAATAGTAATATTGCAATATCGAATTTATGAAAGTTTATAAAATGTATGTTTAGAAAAAGCAAAGAAATACATCATATTTTATTGCTAAGATATTATGTATCTACTTTTAATATTCTTTAAATAATATTTTTTTGATTTTAATATAGAATTGCATTGTGTTTTGTCTTTACCATTGAATAGTATCATAAAATTTTTGTCATACCACAAGGATATGTATATGATATCTGTGTTTATTATGTGATAGTGCATAGTAGGATGTATTGTATGTTATTGTAACATATAGTTTATGGGTAAAAAATGAGTGTAATAATATGGATTATGTGATTTGGTTTGCTGTTGCAAATCTATTTGTTGGGTTTTGTAGATTTTTAAGGTTATTAACTTTATGTCATATCATATTGAATCGGAATTTTATAAATTATCAGTAGAATACTTGTGATTTGTGGTTTATCTAAGTTTAACTGTAGAATCTCAATCTATACTGTAATATTAAGACTTTTTGCCATACAACTAACGATAGAATGGAGTACAGAATCGTCAAGAGGTAAATCATGAAAATACAAGAATGCCAAAGCCCCTTGATAAACCAACATAGCTTTGCCATCTAAATATTGAGTTTTAGATTCATGGGCTATGCTACAAAATGGTGTTAATCCGCTTTTTTGATACATTAAATCAAAAGCAAGTTGAGAATTAAAAAATACATTTTTTAGAATCTCCTTAGGTAGCGGCAAACTTTTGCCATCAACCCCAGCACTTGTCGCATTAATAACTATATCATAACTATCGTGTTTATGTTGTAATTCTTTAAACAATATTGTTTCACCAAAACATTCAAAAAATCGTAATTTCTCGATACTTCTATTAGCGATTGTTAGAATGACATTATGATGAGATAAAAGAGTCGCAATGCTCCTAGCACTTCCTCCAGCTCCAAGCAATAAAACTTTTTTTGGCTTAATGTGGATAATAGATTGCCAAAAGCCGTCTGCATCGGTATTGTATCCAATGAGTTTATCGTGACGTCGTACAATCGTATTGAGTGCACCAATTTTTTGTGCCATGTCGCTTATCTCATCAACGGCATGTAAGGCTATTTCTTTG
This sequence comes from uncultured Helicobacter sp., assembly GCA_949299115.1. Classification (GTDB taxonomy): domain Bacteria; phylum Campylobacterota; class Campylobacteria; order Campylobacterales; family Helicobacteraceae; genus Helicobacter_A. Next base: position 21,562 of record CASFZH010000032.1, read on the forward strand.
AATGGTAGGGTAATGTTTACTCCATCTACATGAGAATATAAAATAAAGTTTCGTAAATCATGAGAGGTGCTATGAAGGGGTAGCATAAAACATGTGTACAATGCTTGAATATTGCGTTGTCGTATAACTGAATTATGTAGAATTGGTGATAGTGAATGCCCAATAGGATTGCCTATTACTCCAAAGAGTTTGAAGTCTTTTGTGGTATTAGTATTCATACTATTCCTTCTATTCCTTGATGTTGCAGCCTGATATTGTATATTGATTTTTGATATATTTTTGCATTTGGACTTATTTTAGCATGAATGTATGAATTTCTGAGAGTACTCTTTGCATATTTTTTAAGGATTCTACCATTTTTACAGAATCTGAATATGATAATACATAAAACTCAAATACTCATTATTTTTGATTTTTTAACAGTTCAAGTGTGAGACGTGCTGCTTCTTGTTGTGCCTTTTTCTTGCTATTACCCTTTGCACTTGCATAAGTTGTGTCTTGTATTCTTACCTGCATAGTAAAATGCTTATTATGGTCTAATCCCTCTTGAGCTATTAAATCATATATTGGAATACAGCCAAAAACCTCTTGTGTATATTCTTGTAATGCAGATTTATAATCTTGCAGCAATGTATCCTCACCAATACTAAATGCGTTTTCCATAATAGGATAAAAAACTCGTTTAACCTCTTCTAACCCAGATTCTAAATAAATGACCGCCATAATGGCTTCAAATGCATCACTTAAAATACTAGGTTTTAATCTACCTCCATTGTTAGATTCTGAAATGGAAAGATTAAGATAATCGCCAAGTTGAATTGATTGTGCAAGCTTACAAAATGAGTTTTCATTAACAAGTGAGGCACGCATTTTTGATAAAACCCCTTCTTGTTTCTTTTGAAATTTCATGAATAAAAATTCCGCAACAATCACATCTAAAACCGCATCACCTAAAAACTCTAATCTTTCATTATTGTATGGCTTTTTATATGATTTATGAGTTAATGCTTCTGTCAGTAAAGAGTGATTTTTAAAACGATAATTTAACGTCTTTTCTAAAAATGTAAAGTCTTGATATTTTTGTTGCAAAATAAAAATCCTTAATCATAAAATATTTCCTATTCTACCAAAAAAATACAAAATTATGATTTTATTGTAAATCTATATAACAAAATCACATATAATTTTTTCATTTATCTTTTTATAAAGGTTGCTTTATGCAAGTACAAAATACACAATCTCAAAAAAAACGTGTTCTTATTAAATTTTCAGGAGAAGCTTTAGCTGGTGTGGGTGGTTTTGGTGTGGACTTGGACATTCTAAAATTCATTGCTCAAGAGATTAAAAATCTTTATGAGCAAGGCTTAGAAATTGGAATTGTTGTAGGTGGTGGCAATATTATACGTGGTGTAACTGCTGCACAAGGTGGATTAATTAAGCGGACAAGTGGTGATTATATGGGAATGCTTGCTACAGTAATTAATGCTGTAGCAATACAGGAAGCATTGGAAAGTTTGGGTTTAGATGTCCGTGTGCAAAGTGCCATTGATATAACAGAAGTATGTGAATGCTATATCCATAGACGAGCTATTAGACATTTAGAAAAAGGACGCATCGTGATTTTTGGTGCAGGGACTGGTAATCCATATTTTACAACAGATACTGCAGCAATTTTACGTGCCATAGAGATTGATGCAGAACTTATTGTAAAAGCCACAAAGGTAGATGGTGTCTATGATAAAGATCCAAAAAAATATTCTGATGCCAAATTGTTACCACTCATTAGTTATGATGAAGCGTTGCGGGACCATATTAAAGTTATGGACGATACTGCTATTGCACTTGCTAAAGATAATAATTTACCGATACTTGTTTGTAATATGTTTAAACAAGGTAATTTGATTGATGTTTTAGTGCATAAAAAAGGTGAATTTTCTATCGTAAAATAGTATACTACATCGTTCTATATTGATTGCATCTAAATTGTGCAAAAATTTTGCATAATGATTAGAGATATATTATCATTATCAAAAGCTTTTTTATTAATATCTTGTACATGGTATTGGCAATATTCTAATTTGGCAGAATAAAGAGATGTAGTGTAACTCCAAGCTAATCAGCGTTCGTTGCTGTTTCAATTTGATGACAAATCATGCAAATCATAAGGCTATATATAATCACAAATTGTGATAGAATCATATTTTCTTTAGATTCTAAAAAATGTTGCAATTCTAAAAGATATTGAGGTATTATGATGTCAAAGATTCCATGCTCACATTGCAAACAAGAATATCCGCAAAATGCCTTAGAAGCTGTAAAAGACACACAAAATGGGGGTACTCTTTATTTTTGTTGTAATGGCTGTAAAACGGTTTTTTGGCTTTTGAGAGATAATGACTTGGAATCATTTTATGCAAAGCTTGGTAGCAATACTTTGCAAACAAAAAATATTCAAGATTCTCTCCATATCCAACCAAATTATGATTCAGTACATTTTAAGCAAAAATATCTCAAAGATAAAGGAGAAATAAAAGAAGTGTGCTGTATCATTGAAGGTGTCGTGTGTGCGGCTTGTGTATGGCTTAACGAACAAATACTTACACAACTAGAGGGTGTAAAAAAAGTCAGCATTAATTATACAACACATAGGGCAAAGATTCTCTTTGATGATAATGTCATTTCTCTATCCCAAATTATTCAAGCTATTCAGCAAATTGGCTATCATGCTATTATTTATGATCCAAAGGACACAGAATACACAGATTCAAAACGTAATATGCTCTATTATATTAAGCTTACTGTGGCGATATTTTGCACAATGAATGTTATGTGGGTCAATGTTGGGCAGTATGCTGGTTTTTTCTCTGGGATAGATTCTCTTTCAAGCAGTATTTTAAACTTAGCAAGTTTTATTCTTGCTACACCTGTATTATTTTTTTGTGCGAGTGATTTTTATGTGCATGCTTTTAAGGGATTAAAGAATGGCATCATTGGTATGGAGATGCTTGTTATCACAGGCACAACACTTGTATATAGTTATTCTATTTATGCATGGTTATCACAAAGCGGACATACCTATTTTGAATCTGTATGTATGATTATCTTATTTGTGCTAAGTGCTAAATTTTTAGAATCTCTAAGTAGGAAAAAAGCAAATGATAATCTTGATAAATTACATGCCATTTTGCCATTGGAAGCGAGGCTTGAAAATGGAGAATTGATTGCTGTGCATGATATAAAACCACAAGATAAATTGTGTGTATTGCCGGGTGAAATGGTGGCATCTGATGGTATTTTAACATCACGTTTCGCTACTTTGGATTATTCCAATATTAGTGGCGAAAGCAGACATATACATAAAAAGGAACATGAAGAGATTATGGCTGGGAGTATGGTATTAGAACAGCCTATTATATATGAAGCGACAAAAACATTTGAAGATTCTAGTATGAGCAAGTTAGTTAAGCTTTTGGGAGAAAGTGCCTTTACAACGCCAAAAATTGCAACTTTTGCCTTTAAAATAGCTGGATATTTTAGCAAAATTGTGTTAGGTATAGCAGCATTGGGGTTTTGCTATTATTATTTTTTGGCTCATAACGATTTTGAATACAGTTTGCTTATTGCCGTTTCTGTCATTGTCATCGCATGTCCCTGTGCCTTAGCTTTAGCCACACCAATAGCAAGTGTTGTTGGGCTTAATGTGGGCTTTAAAAATCATATCATATTCACAAAGGCTAGCTTTTTAGAATCTTTAGCAAAGGCAGATTGCGTTGTATTTGACAAAACTGGGACATTGACAACAGGTAATATGCAGGTTGTTGCGATAAAGCAATATGGAAATCTTAGTTCTTATATGTTAGACCTTATTTGTCAAATCACAGCCAACAATGCAATGACACAATATCATGATACACGAGATTCTGCTTTATATATGCCAAGTGAAATTTGCTATACTGATTCAGAGATACATAAAAATGATAAGAGAGATTTTAACCTCTTACCCCATATTGCTAATGTGCTTGATTCACTTATTATCACAGAAATCATGAAACGTAACACACATTCAATAGCTGCTGCAATTATGAGATATTACGAAACTAATCAAGATTCTCTCCAAACATCTTGCTTAGATGTTATGCGAAAGATTGTGCAATCATTCTATGATACATCTGATGTGGTATGGAAATTGATTGAAGGCAGGGGGTTTTATGTAAAAATACAAAATCTTGAAATACTTGGTGGAAGCAAAATATTCATGGAAGAAATGCAAGCTATTACAGACAATAATAATACACAATGTAATGACGCTAATTTTAGTACAATACAGAATCACACAGAATTTTATCTTGCAGTACGATTGATGCACGATAATCTCTTGGAATCATCACAGCATATATCGCAAGATTCTGCATTACAATTGCCATATGATTATCAAACTTTTTTAATGCCTCAAAGTGATAATCCTTATAAAATTCTCTATATTCTTTCTTTACAAGATTCATTAAAGGAAGATGCTAAACCTCTTATACAAAAGCTAAAAAAAATGCAAAAAGATGTTATGATTATGAGTGGAGATAGGCAGGAAGCAGTAGATTCTATTGCTAAAGAACTCGGAATATTGCATTATTATGCTAATTACACACCATTGCAAAAAGCCCAAAAAATCCAATCATTAATAGCTCAAAAGAAAAATGTAGTTATGATAGGAGATGGATTAAATGATTCCTTAGCACTGAAATATGCACAAGTTGGTATTGCTATGGGTAGTGGAAGTGAAATAGCGATTGCATATAGCGATATAATCATTCTTGATGATAAACTGCAAACACTTTCTAAGGCTTTTAGTATAGCCAACAAAACTTTTCGACGTATTAAAGAAAATCTTGTTATGAGCTTACTTTATAATTCTTTTGCCATTCCTTTTGCATTATGTGGTTATGTGATACCGCTTTTTGCAGCCGCCTTTATGAGTTTGAGTTCTCTTAGTGTGGTATTAAATTCTTTACGACTCTATAAAGATAAACTATAATATCGTTTTTATATGATATAATCAAACTTTTATTTATAAAACAGGAGCAATATGCGATTTTTCTATACTCTATTGTCTATAATTTTTCTATTTTGCGTATTTTTGCATGCTGAAGTTGTGCAATCTGTAAGGATTCATGATATGACATATATGTCCGAATCTTTAGCAAAAGACATTATAAATATAAAAGACGGAGAAAATCTCAATAATGAAAAAATAGATAAAGCCGTGTTAGAACTCTACAAGCAAGGTTATTTTAGTGATATTTATGTAACTTTTGAGAATGGTATATTACATTTTTATGTTACCGAGAAGCCAGCCGTAGCGAGTGTGGAGATAAAAGGCTATGGCACACAAAGTGAAAAAGATACAATTTATGGACAGCTTGGTATTAAAAAAGGAGATACCTATGATGATATGAAGCTAGAAAAGGCATTAGAAATATTAAAACAAATGTTAGAATATAAAGGGTATTATGGTAGTGTTATAGAACCAGATATTCAACAAATCAACGAAGGTAAAGCCATTGCTATTGTATTGAATGTAAATCGTGGAAATTCTATCAAAATAGAAAAGAGCTACTATGAGGGGGCAAGTAAGCTTAAGAAACGTAAGATAGAATCATTGAGTGCCAATAAGCAAGCAGACTTTATGGGTTGGTTGCCCGGACTTAATAGCGGTAAACTCATGTTAAGTGAGCTTGAGCTTGACCCATTACGGATACAAGATTCCTATATGCGAAATGGTTTTTTAGATGCTAATGTATCCAACCCTCTTTTATCAGTAAATCCAACCAACAATAAAGCACAGCTTTACTATAATGTTAGAGAGGGGGAACAATACACAGTAAAAGATATTGAATTTGTGATTGATGATGCTCATAGAGATTTGATTAGTGATGAGGAATTGAAAAAAAGCATTACTACAAAGCCAAATACTATTATCAATATCCAGACATTGCGTGATGATGCCCAGATTATAAAACTTAAAGTAGCAGATTTAGGTTATGCATATGTTGCAGTAAATCCAGATTTGAAAAAAAGCACTGACAGACGTTTTACTTCAAAAGACAAGGGAGCGGGAATAGATTCCATAAAGCCAGAAGTAACGGTAGTGTATTATATTGACTTTGGTAAAAAGGTAAAAATTAATGATGTTATTATTGCAGGAAACACACGCACAAGTGATAGAATTATACGACGTGAAGTTTTGATTGCCCCGGGTGATACTTATTCTTTAGGGAAGATTCAAAATAGTGAGCTTGCCTTAAGGAGAATTGGCTATTTTGAGAAAGTCAATATCAATGAGAAACGTATTAGCGATGATTCTATGGATTTGGTGGTAGAAGTAAGTGAGGGTCGTACAGGAGAGCTTACATTTGGAGTTGGCTATGGGAGCTTTTATGGGTTGATGATAAATGCGAGTGTCAATGAACGAAATCTGTTTGGTAGCGGATTTGGTTTGGGCTTAAATGCTAATGTGAGTTTTGGAGGAGATTTTTCTTATTATAGAGGTGGTGCAAATAATTTTTTTTCACCAACACAACAAGCCTTTAATCTAACTTTGACAAATCCTAGAATATTAGATTCTAAATGGAGTGTGTCTTTTAATATCTATTATACACGTTATTTGAATTATGTCTATACGCAACAAAGCGTTGGTGGAGGCTTTACTGTGGGTAGACTCCTCTTACCTACCTTGCGTTTTAATATGGGATATGATATTAATAAAACCGATACTTTTGGATTCTATAATCTCTATACAGGACAAGCTCAACCACAATATCAAAAATACTATGATACAGGAAATATTGACTATGTAGTGAATAATCC
>CASFZH010000033.1 GCA_949299115.1 uncultured Helicobacter sp.
AATGTCAATGATTTCTTATCACTCAATGATACTTTCTATATGGGTGGTGTAGGCACATTACGAGGATATACAAGCTATTCTGTTACTCCGCTTGATGAATGAAATATGATAGAATTGATAATATATTTATACAACTTAGATTCTCCTATGCAATTATAAAGAATCCTTGAGAATAGTCTATATTTTAGACTTTCAATAGAACAATATAATTTTTGCTTTGTAAAATTTGTCTGTATGAAATGAAGTCTACCACAAGATGTTGTCAGCTTCTTTAAGCCTCTCTGTTTGTTCAATTTGTTCAAAATTAATTCTTGACGTATCTGTGTAGTAAATTAACTCATTTTTGATTTGCTGTTGATATACCCCACTCGGGGTCTTAAAAGCACGTTGCATACCCGGATTAATCGCTAAAGCTTTTGTAATAAAATCTGCAAAAACTGGAGCTGCTACATTCCCACCATATGCTCGACCACCAATAGGGGTATTATCATCACGTCCATACCAAATAATAGCTTGTAAGTCTGGAGTGAAACCACAAAACCACGCATCTCTTGAAAGATTTGAAGTCCCTGTTTTCCCTGCAATCTGGATTCCATTCACTCTTGCACGATAGCCTGTACCTTTTTGTACAATATTACGTAAAATAGAAGTTATTAAAAAAGATTGTTGCGGGGTCGTAACAGTTGATTGGATAGTTTGAAATAATGTTTCCCTTCCCTTTGGATCAACTATTTTTGCAACAATATAGGGTTTAACAATAGTACCGTAGTTTGAAAAGAGACTATATTGCATTGCTGCCTTTATTGGCGTTATAGATAAACTACCAAGCACAACGGTTAAATCTTTGGGAAAATTATCAAATCCAAATTCTACTAATCCACTATAAAGAGCCGGTTCAGTAATCTTAAGTGCAGTATCAATAGTTGGTATATTGAGAGATTTTTCAAGTGCTGTTTGCATACTTACTGGACCAAGATAATTTTTTGTGTCATTATTTGGAATCCATTTCCCGAATCTTTTAGGAGAATCTACCACAATTTCTGCTGGTGAATACCCTTTATTGAAAGCAATTTGATATACAAATGGCTTAATAGCACTACCAAACTGTCTACTAGCCTGTGTTGCACGATTGAAAGAGCTTTGATTGTGATCAACTCCCCCAACCATTGCTATTATTTCTCCTGTATGCGGATTTGTAACAATGATGGCTCCATTCAGCGTATTAGCATTTTCTCTGCTAAATTCTTGTAGTTCAGATTCACTAAGAGCTGGCAACCTTTTCCATTTACGTGATTGCTGTTCACTATCTGCTATGCGATATTTAATATTTTCATATCCCTTAATTAATGCTTCTCGTGCAGCTTCTTGATAGTCCATATCGATAGTAAGATAAATCTTATATCCACCTGATTTTAAATCAGGAATATTACTTAATTCACGCAGTGCTTCATCAACAACATAGGGGGCTTTATTTTGTGTTAATGTTTGATTGTAAACTTTTGGGACATCTTTTATACTTTGTTGAAATTCAGCCTGTGAAATCCAACCCAAATCATACATACGTTTAAGAATAGCATTGGCACGGTTGAGTGAATGGCGAAGATTCTTTGTTGGGTCGTATTTTACGGGTGATTTTGGTATCCCTACAAGCATAGTGATTTCTTTAAGACTTAATTGGGATAAATCTTTTTTAAAATAACCTAAGGCAGCAGTTTTGATTCCATAATATCCATGTCCTAGAAAAATATAATTCAAATATCTTTCCAAAATTTGTTCTTTGCTTAAAACTTGTTCTGCACGTATTGAGAGAAGAAACTCCTTTACCTTTCTATCTAGGGTTTTATCACTTGTTAGGAGCATATTTTTTACAAGTTGTTGTGTAAGTGTACTGCCTCCTTCCATATAACGCATATTAATAAGATTTTTTAGAATAGCTCGTATGATAGCATCGATATTTACACCATCATGTTCAAAAAACATTGTATCTTCAACAGCAAGTAATGCCTCAATGACTCTACCCGGAATTTCATCATATTTAGCATAAAAGCGATATTCTTCATCAAAGAGATTGGCAATCAATCTCCCTTTAGAATCAAAAACTTGTGTGATTTCATTGGGATGATAATCAATCATAGCTTGGACTTGGGGTGAGAGTTCTTTATAGAGTTGATAACTATAATATCCTATAATAAAAGTAATGATAATCCCAATTATCAGAAAAATATAGAATAAAATCTTACAAATTTTAAAGAAACCCAACCTCCTTTTTTTGGGATATTCGTAAATATCATGTATTTCATTTGTTTGCGACATTACACTCCCTATGCTATTTAAGCTTAAATATTTTTACGTAAAAGTTGTATTTTACCATAATCTTTGTGAGATTAATGCAAGATTGATAAATGCAAAACAAAGTTTTCTAAGACTGTTATAGAAAAGCATTCGATAGCAATCATTGGTTTCTAGTAAAGCCACATCTTTATATATATTAGGCTCAATAACACACTCTATTTTTTAATGCTAACCTGCTAATAGAGCGATTCTATCTAACACTTTGGTGTAATTACGCCCCATCATGCCTTTGCTTCATATCTTTTCTTGCTAGTTTTGAGAATCTTTTGCATATTTTTTAATAAAAAGAATATATTTAGAAGTATCACGCCTTCATAGATTCTAAGCACCCAATATAGATAATTAAATAATATTGTGCCACAAATCTCATCATATTTTGCAACAATTTAATAACACACATACATACATATGAATAGTAAAAATATTTTGCTTTAGACAGTATATTTAATATTACTTACAGCTCTGTATGATTGGATATGCTGTTATATTGTAAGTCTTAGAGCAATGATTGCCACCGATAGTATTTATCAATAGAATAACCCTCTGTTGACTAGTATAAAATTGATAGATTTTATGATTTTTTAAAATCATACCTATTGGATATCTACATGTTTGGCATGCCGCTAAAATCTATATTGCTATTCTCGTCAAGCATGTCATTATTAAGCATGTAGGTTGTTGCGTTTGCAATTGCCATTTGTGTTTCTTTTTCCTCATTTATATCTTGAAATAATGTGTATTTTTTGTTATATAACATTTCTATGGTACGTGTTTCGCCATTACGATTTTTAGCTAGAATAAGTTCAGATAGCTCTATGTCTGGTGCTTTGTATGGATCTTGTATGTCTATTTCTTCTCCTTGATTTTTCTTGCGTTTTGCCGCAGCAATTTGTTGTTTTGATTCTCTTTCTTTATAGACTTCATCGCGATATAAAAAAATAATAATATCAGCATCTTGTTCGATTGCACCACTTTCTCGTAAATCTGATAATATCGGACGTTTATCGTCTCTGTTTTCTAACATACGATTAAGCTGCGATAGAGCAATGATGGGGATATTAAGTTCACGTGCTAGATTTTTTAATCCTCGACTAATTTCTGCAATAAATTCATGTCTAACAGCTTTTGTATTCATGCTTTCCATGCCACTCATGAGTTGCAAATAATCAATCATTGCAATACTTACTGTATTATCCCTTGCCTTGAGTTTTCGCATTTTTGTGCGCAATCCTGCAAGTGTAAGCTGTGAACCATCATCAATATACAAATTCCTATGAGAACTCAAATCTTGTGTTGCTTGTGTAAGCTTTGTAAATTCACTATCATTCATATCGCCTGAACGCACACTTTGCAATGGCACCATGCTTTTTGCTGACAACATTCTTAACATGAGCTGTTCGGCTGGCATTTCTAAACTAAAAATAGCTACCCCCTTATGACTACTGATAATTTTTAATGCCATACTTAAGATAAGAGCTGTTTTACCCATAGATGGTCTTGCCCCTATTACTATTAATTCTCCCGGATTAAAACCCGTTGTAGCAATATTGAGGTCTCGAAAACCTGTATTAATACCTTTTAATGCCCCCATTTTTGCTTTATTTGCTTTAATTAATTCTATGGTTGATAGTATAACATCTTCTGCATTTCTAAAATCAGTGTGGGAATCTTGCAAACTTAAAGCATAGAGTCGTTTTTCTACTTTTTCAAGCGTATCTTTTGCAATAGAGCCACTTTTGATACTTTCATCACGGATAAAACTTGCTAATGACAATAATGAACGATTAATAGACGCATTTTTAATTTGCTCTACATAGGTATCGAGGTTAGCAGTGGGAAATTCTGCACTAATGTGAGCTATATCATCTAATGATATTTGCATAGTCTTATTCATCTCTATACATACAATTTCTGGGGTAATTGGCATATTGGTTTTATAGAGAATCTCACAAGCATGGAACATACAGCTATGCAACGGAAAAAGAAAATCTGTGTATGTTAAGACTTCGCAAATCTCATCAAATTTATCTGGACTAAAAAGAATGGCAGACAACACCATACGTTCAATTTTCTCAATTATATTTTGTATTTCTTGCATACATACCCCTTATTTTAAGAAATGACACACAATAATACTAAACTTTGCTATACATAATTACATATGAAAGGTAATTTCTCGTATTTTTTATCAACATGATATTCTAATATGTAGAGTAATGTAACAAAATTTTATTTATCCAATGATACGAAAATAATGAGATTCTACATTACACTATTAAAGTACGTGAGATAATCTTAATAAAGTTTCGTATTTTTATTTGTAATTAATACTAAAATGCTTTATAATAAGAAGTTTATGTAATGTCAATGCGATTTGAAACAAAGGAGAATAATGCGTAGTAATACAGAAAATTTGACAAAGGCACAAAGGGTGCGGTCAATCCTTGCGGCAAGCTCGGGAAATTTTGTAGAATGGTTTGATTTTTATATTTATCTCTCACTTGCTTCATATTTTACTCATCATTTTAGTGCATCAGATAATGAGATTCTAGGACTTATTGTTACATTTGGAATCTTTGCCATAGGGTTTTTTATGCGTCCGATAGGAAGTCTCATTTTTGGATCTTTAGCGGACAAAATTGGTAGACAAAAAACTATGATTTATGCCATTATTCTTATGTCTTTTGGGAATTTTATGATAGCTTGTATACCTGGGCAAGAATCGATTGGAAGTTGGGCTGCTGTGTTGCTTACCATAGCACGAATGATTCAGGGGCTATCAGTAGGTGGCGAAGGAGGATTGGTAGCAACATATATTTCTGAAATGTCTACTAAAGGTAATCGTGGCTTTTTTTCATCATTCCAATATGTAACGCTCATTGCAGCACAATTTGTAGCACTTGGGTGTGTGTGGATAGCGGTAGGATATTTTGGAGAAGAAAGAATGAAAGAAGATGCATGGCGTTATCTTTTTATCTTGGCTGGTATCTTAGCCTTAGGTTCTTTATTTTTACGAGCAAATATGCATGAGAGTGCGAAAGAATTACATAAAAAAGATTCTGAAAAAGGTTCTCTCAAGGCTCTTTGGAAGTATCGCAAATATTGTATCCTTGTTTTTGGCTTGACTGCATCCGGCAGTATGTGTTATTATAATTTTACCGCCTATATGAATACTTTTTTGGCAAAAAGTGCTGGATTTGAGGCAAGTGATGCAAAGCTAATTGCCTTATGCGGTTTAGGCTTTGGAATGATTATTCAACCATTCATGGGTATGATTGGTGATAAAATCGGTGTGAGAAAAATGTTAGCATTATTTTCTATCATAGGGTTTTTCACGGTATTTCCTTTAATGAGTGGAATCATTGAGTGTGGTCCAAAAGGTAGCATTAACTCACCCATCTTAGCTTTTATATTTATCGCTATTGGATTAATTATCTCCGGGTTTTATACTTCTATTGCGGGGATTGCAAAGGCTACATTGTTTCCAGAAAAAGTACGTGCTTTGGGAACAGGTTTCCCTTATGCTATTGCTGTGGCTATGTTTGGTGGGACTGTGCCAACTGTGGCTTTATGGTTTAAACAGGGTGGACCTTATAGTTCTAGTATCGATGAGAGTGGAAAGAATATAATTCTCAATCTAGGATTGCCAGAATGGGGTTATTTTATCTATATTATGTTTTTTTTATTTTGTTGTGCTTTAGTTGCATTTAATATTCCAAAACAAACCGAATTAGAAAAACAGAATGGTTAAATATTAGATGTGCAATATAGATGATGTAATGATTTTTCTATGTTTTTAGCATGTATAATTCATGATACTTGAAGTTGGATTGCAAGTAAATTATATTGCATTGATTCTTTAGATTGGATATTTGTAGATTCTGAAATCTCTCTTTTATTTTCTTTTGATTCTAAGATATGTGGCCAAATTTATATAAAAATAGTACTTATATTTCCTTAGATTCTCAAAATAGTGAATATGCAAGACTAAAAGAACGTCCCATAAATGAACACACCAATACAAAAGATTAAATTCTCGTAATATTGTGAAAATCAGATTGTATCAGAATGCCATAATTGGATTTTTAGATTCTAAGAGAATAGGCAGAAAATTTTAAATCTTTTTACTTTTTGAGTATTTAGAATATTCTAGAATTTTGATAGAAGAATGATAAGAATCTTAATCTCAAAACTATTATGAATTCTCAAAGACTTAAAATGTCTCACTTTTCACACTCAATATGACTAAAATCTTTACTATTCCTCTATGAGAATCTAGCTTTCATATCTTTTATTATTTTTTGCTTTCACAAAAGGCTTTATAATGCGATAGAATCTCTCCTCACATTGTGCTTGTGTCATATAATTTCAGATAGTTTGTGTTGCAATAATCCCTGTCTTTGCAGAGCAATAAAAAATTGATGATAAGAGAGAGAAGAGATGAGCATTTACATGAGTATAGCATATCGAGTTTAGTTAATTATCATATCTCTAATCGTATAGCCATATTTCTTGCAGATTCTCAATGCTTGGCATAATGGGTAACTATTCAATCAAAAAAGATATTTTTGTGATACAATTAAGAATTGCATATCAAGCTATTTTCACTTGAATAACAGAGCATAAATGGAATACAAAAAGGCAAAATAAATGTGTGTTGCTAAAAAGATATGGTGTCATACCATAGCACGTTATACGCAATTAATATCGCAAAAATATTGGCTATTCAACCTCTTATTTTTTTGTATTCTTCTCTGTGTCATTATCATTGGGACATACAGACGTCTTGTTGCTCATCATTACTATTACAATACAAGCTATTTTGCTTTACCACCTTACCATGCTGGCAGCATAAGTCAAGAAGATAATGACCTAGCACAGGAGCTTTTGAGGCTAGGAGCATTAAGGCAAGAAGATTCAAAAATCATACCAAACCCCGAGCTAAGTGCACATTCAAGTGCTATTGTAGAAAAAGATTCTACCCTTATGGCATTATTCTTTGCTGGGACTAAAGAGGGAGCAGAAGATGTAAAAATCTATCAAAGCTTTCTATACAAAGATTCTCTAAAATGGAGTGAAGCAAAACCCATTCTTACACGCAAACAGCTAACACAATTAACGGGCAAGTTTTTTAAAAAAATAGGGAATCCAATAGTATTCAAAGATAGCAATGGCAACCTACATTTTTTTGTAGTCGCCGTGAGTCTTGGTGGCTGGGCTACAAGCAAGATTTATCAATTCTCTTTAGATTCGAACTTTATGCCACATTTCATTAGAGAGCTACACATAAGCCCATTAGGAAATCTATCTTTTCTTGTAAGAGCTCCAGCATTGCTGCTTGAAAATGGTGGCTTTATGCTACCCTTAGCTCATGAAATGTGGGATAAATATCCATTAGTAGCATTTTTTGATTCTTTAGGAAAGCTACTTTTTACCAAACGTATCAATATGCTCTATCAGCAATTGCAGCCAAGTATTATGCCGCTCACTCCAGAAACTTGTGTGGCATTTTTTCGAAGTGAAAATATAGCAAAAGACCCACCAGCATTTTTTCAAACTTGCGAAATGCAGGGTAATGTATGGAATCCTCCTTTGCAAAGCAATCTCTTTAATTACGACTCCTCTAGCATCATGACTGCATTCAACAATAATGGTGAAATCGAGATTCTATTAGCTCATAATGATACAGGACGAAAGATATTAAGTCTTTTTTGGTTGCAAGATAAAAAACATGGAATCTTTAAAAAACTCATAACCATAGACACCCCAAATAATAGTACAGAAGTGAGCTATCCAAGTCTAGTCATAGACAGCAAACGCCTCCATATCGCCTATACATACGGACGTAAAAACATCAAATACACATCTATTACAATACCAGTTTTACAGGCCCTCATTAATCATATCAAAATGCAATCAAAATGAGATAAATAATTTGTAAGTAAAAAACAACAAATCGTTTTTTTTTTTTTTGGATAAGAACTATAGAAAAATTTGATATAACAAAGAAATCTGTGTTAGTAACTTGCTTTTTGCACAGAATCTTGGGATAAAACAACATTCACGCTCCTGCCTTTATAATGTCTATTGCTTTTTATCGTATCTCAAGACTTTATATCATTTGTGAAGCATACAAATCTACGATATTAAATCTAAGCATTTGCCCTATTTAAAGCAAAGCAAAATATCTAAAGATTCTTAGAATCTACAAATACTTACAAGTGAGATAGATTGTTAAAATCTAAAAAATCTTTAAAGATTTTTTAGAATCTTAGATTCTTTAAGATAGATTTTTTGATGAGATTGTCATGTTTTTACCAATATCCACTGCTATGCAGAATATTATAGGCGTATAGACTGTTGTAAAACTGCAAAATACAGCCTCGTAATGACACAAAGGAATCTGAAATCCTTATTCAGATATAGATAAGCGAATGTGATTATAGAATCATTTTCACGTTTATCTTGTGTGTCATGACATGATGAGTAATGTGGAAACCGAAAAATAACATTGTAATATCATATGGAACTGTGTGGTATGCAAACATGACGAAGTTTTTTATTATAAATACTTGCAACATAGAGATTCTCAAGTTTTAAAAAGAATTGAAGGATATTTGGAAGGTGCTACGAAAATTTATGAAATCTCATGTTGTTTGTGATTCTAGAAGATTTATTAGATTTGCTGGAATATCATTTGTAGATTTTCTAACTACTTAGAAACGCACCTTGCATCTTTTTTTTTTTTTTGATTACTTTAGAATCACAACAATGATATTATGCATAATTTAAAGTATGATGAGACTATAAGCATACAAAGTCAGTCTTATTGTAAGATATAATAGAAGTATTACAATCAAGCTTTTAGTATTTTGAATTGATATTGGCTTTTTATCATATCAGTATGAATTGCAATCAAGATGACTGTCGATTCAAGCACATAATGAATGTGGTTACATAGGGTAACACTAGATTAAAGGATATTAAATATTATATATATTAAGCATGCTATTGACAACTAATGCACTCTATGCTTCTATCCATTACATCATTGATTTCTGGGCTTTCACTGCGTAAATAATATGTTGATTTTAAGCCTAGCTGCCACCCTAGCATATAAATGTCATGTAATTTTTTGCCATCGATTTCGTTGAGTTTAACAAAAATATTAAGACTTTGTCCTTGGTCAATCCACTTTTGTCTAATAGCAGCAGCTTTTATTATATCGTGTTGATTAATATTATAGGCTGATTTGTAGTAAGCTAATGTATCAAGCGTTAGATTTGGTGCTACCACTTTAATCATACCGCTTAAATTTTCTTCAAACCATTTTTGTTTATAGATGGGCTCTATTGTTTGTGTCGTGCCAACTAAGATACTAATGGAACTTGTAGGTGCAATCGCCATTAAATAACCATTTCTTATGCCATATTCCTTGACAAGATTACGCAGAGATTCCCAATCGTAATTTGGCATGCGTTCTAGTAAAGATATAGCATTAGGATTTGCAATATCAATAGGAAAAATTCCCTTTTGCCATTGTGAACCATTGTAGGTTGGATAAGCCCCTCTTTCTTTTGCAAGATCACAACTTGCCTTAATGGTGTTAAAGCTTATGATTTCCATAATCTCATCAATTTTTTGTAAATGCTCTTTACTTCCCCAATGGATTTTCTGTGAAGCAAGCATTTCAGCTTCACCCATAATACCCAATCCGATTGCACGATTATTGATGTTCGTAATTTTTACCTTACGATTAGGATAAAAATTTAAATCTATAACATTATCAAGCAATCTGACCGCAGTTGGAATAACTCTCTCTAAATCTTCTTTAGTATAAATACGGCTAAGATTGATACTAGCAAGATTGCAAACGGCTGTTTCGCCATCTTGCGATATTTTCTCTGCACTAAATATCTTTTTGCCATTTATGGAATCTATACTTGTAAGTTTATTTGCTTTTTTAGATATACCATTATCAAGAACAACGGTGTCAAATTCTTGATAGGTTGTCTTTTCTCCATTTTCAAACTCTACTTCTATAATATAATGACTCGGTGCCGTATTTTGGAATATTTCTGTGCAAAGATTTGAACTACGAATAATACCTCTATGTTTATTTGGATTTGCTCTATTAGCACTATCTTTGAAACATAAAAATGGCATACCTGTTTCAAAATAACTACTTAAAATCTTTTTCCATAATTCTTTTGCTGGCATCGAATCAACAACCAAATCACAATTCGCTTCATACTCTTTATATTTTTGTTTAAAATCATCTCCGTATAGTGTAGTAAGATCGCGACATTCATAGGGGTCAAAAAGCGACCACACACCATCTTCTTGTACCCTTTCCATAAACAAATCACAAATCCAAAGTGCTGGGAATAAATCATGCGCTCTGCGTCTTTCTTCACCGCTATTTTTACGCAAATCTATGAAATCATGTATATCTCTGTGCCAAACCTCAATATATGTCGCTATCGCCCCCTTTCTTGTACCAAGCTGGTCTACAGCGATAGCAACATCATTGGTAATTTTTAAAAAGGGAATAATTCCTCCTGCTGCATGTTTATGCCCATCTATATAACTTCCAAGCCCTCGTACCTGCGAAAAATCCCAACCAATGCCACCTCCATATTTGCTAAGCAGTGCCATTTCTTTATAAGATTCAAAAATCCCTTCGATATTATCTGGTGTGCTACCAATATAACATGAACTTAACTGATGTCTTGTTGTTCTAGCATTCGCTAAGGTTGGAGTAGCACACATAACTTCAAATTTTGAAATCATATCATAGAATCTAATCGCCCATTCGTTGCAATCTTTTTCATTTTGTGCTAAAAACATAGCAATAGCCATGAACATATGTTGTGGTAATTCGATAGGCTTGTTTGCAGAATCTTTAAGTAAATATCTATCGTAGAGCGTTTTTATACCTAAATAATTGAATTGCAAGTCTCTCTCTTCTACAATCTTAGAGTTTAATAGCTCTAAATCATACTTTTCCTTTAATCCCTTTATCAATTTGCCTTCTTTTTCTCCAACTTCAAAATAATCACGCAAATGTCTGTATCCTGTAAAACGACTAACGCGATGATATAAATCATAGAGGAACAACCTTGCTGCAACAAATGTCCAATTTGGACATTCAACATCGATTTTGTCAACAGCGGTTTTTATCAAAGTTTGTTGTATATTTTCTGTTGTGATTCCATCATAAAATTGAATTTTCGCATCAACTTCAAGCTCACTTTGACTAGTGCCGGGGAGATTCTCTACGGCACTAGAGGTGTGTTTTTGGATTTTTGCAATATCAAGCTCTTCTATACGTCCATTTCTTTTTGTAACATGTATTGTTTGCAAGACACACCTCTAAATAAATTTTACAATTTCATCAATATTCATACGTAATCTTGGACTTTGCTCCATAGCTCTATATCCCAAACAAAGCAATAAGGCAACTTGCTCTTTAAATGTATCAATATGCAAAACAGATTCTATCTCTTTTCTATCAAAACCCTCTATCATACAAGAATCAATACCTAAAAATGCAGCGTGATTCATCATTGTTGTAGCCATAATATAGGCTTGATGATTGCTCCATAATGCTAACTTTTCTGTATCCGCTATATAGCCTAAATTTTCAAGTTTTCTTTGTCCATATCGCTCTAGGGCATAATGCTTTATTTCATCAGATGTTTTTACACGTCTTGCAAATTTATTAAAAATATAATTTGTGTGCGGCAGCATGTCAACTTTCAATGATGTGTAAATGATGACTTCAGAAGCTTCAATGATGTGATTTTGTCCCCAACACACCTCTTTGATTTTCTCTCTCATTTCTTTTGAGCGGACAACAATCATGCGTGTAGGCTCTAATCCAAAGGAGCTAGGAGAAAGTCTGCCAGATTCCAATATGGCTTCAAATTCATCATTTGGAATCTTCTTGGTTACATCAAATTTTTTACAAGCAAAACGAAATTGCATAGCATGTAAATAATTGTCTTGTTTCATTATATATCCTTAATTTACGATTTAAAGAATGCTATTATATCAGAAAAAATATTGTGAGAATATACTACATACGCAATATGATGGTTTGTGATGCAAAAATATTCTATAAATTAAATTGTGGGATTTGCAATATTTTATATAGGCACATGATTGCATTTTGTGTCTATATATCTCATAGATTAATCATCACAAAGGACAATCTCTTATCGTAGTATTGTGTCATATCTTATAACAAAGATATCTTAATGACATAAATTCAAAAATATTATTTATTAAGTAGGCTTAATAAAGATTCTTTATAGTTCTGCAAATCATTTCGCGAATATGCTTCAAATCGTGTTACAAGCATTGGAGTTGTATTACTTGCTCTTACAAGCCCCCAGCCATTTTCAAAGATAATACGCACACCATCAATATCAATAATATCTCGAATCGTAGGAAAATTGTGATAATGTGTATTACCATTTTTCTGCGATGTCCAAATAGTTTGAAGTGTATTTTTGAGATTTGCAACACTTTGGAATTTTCTATCTTCTGTTGTTGGTATTTTTTCTTCATCCGTGCTATATGTTTTGGGTAAAGCCATGATACTTTCTTCCAAAGGTTGTATAGGATTATCAAGACGTTGTGCTTGATTTGCTTTAAAAATTAATTCTAAGATTCTAAAACTTGCATAAATTGCATCATCATAGCCAAAATATCGGTCATTAAAAAATATATGTCCACTCATCTCACATGCTAAGTCTGCATCGAGTTCTTTTAATTTGACTTTTAAATTACTGTGTCCTGTTTTATACATGATGCTTTTACCGATTTTATTGATTTCATCATACATGATTTGCGAACATTTTACTTCACCAATAATAAGCGGATTTTTGTGTTTTGCAATGTCTTGTGCAAAAAGTATTGCTAGCTCATCTCCTTTGAAATTATGTTTTTGTGAAACTAATGCCACCCTGTCCGCATCACCATCATACGCAATGCCAATATGTAGGTTATTTTGCTGCAAGGCATTCTTTAAATCAACAAGATTTTTGTCTTCACTTGGGTCTGGATGGTGATTGGGAAAAGTACCGTCTGGCTCAAAAAATAAATTAATGGTTTGCAAACCAAGCTTCTCTATGATGCCTTTTAATGTTATGCTCGCTACTCCATTTCCACAATCAAAGACAATCTTTTTGTCCCAATTCTTTAGAAAATTAAATTCTTTTGCAATAAATTCTATATAATTGTCTAATATAAAAAGATTTTGTATTGGGGGGTTTGGTATACTTTTAAACGCAACATCGTTTATTTGACTACCAATATCTTGAATATCTTTTCCATAAAATGGTGCCTGATTCATCGTGATTTTAAAGCCATTATATTGTGGTGGATTATGAGATCCTGTTATCATAATAGAGTTTTTAATTTCTGTTGTAAATGTAGAAAAATAGGCAACAGGTGTTGGTATCATACCAAGGCAATAAATTTCTACATTATTTGCATAAAGCCCAGCACTAAGCCATGACAATAAAGTCTGACTATGTGTCCTTGCATCGTAACCAATTGCTACTTTATTATCATAAGCTTTAATTCTTTGTCCAAGTAAATATCCAATTTTAAAAACTTGTTCTTCATTCAAATCTTTTTGAAAAATTCCTCTAATATCATATTCACGAAAAATTGACATGGTATTCCTTATCTTATATGGATTTAATATGTGTATTGTAACATAACTTAGAATCTTTTATCGTTATTTGTTATTGTTACTTTAGCATGCAAGTCATTAATTGACTTTATTATGGATTCATGTTAAAGAAAATCTTATGATGGGTAGCAATAAAATGGTCAAGTATGGTATGCAATTAGTCTAAAAACTGTGAGGGATATGTAATCACAAATTATGCTATTAATTATAGGCTATCAGTGAAATATGACTATGATTACATATTACAACTCAAACTAAATGATAAAGATTATTTATATCAGAATATTTTCTAAAATCTCAATAATTTTATGAGAATCTAACTCTTGTTTTTCTAATCCTTCTCTTTTAATCAGCTCAACTTTTTTATCTTGTAATTTTTTGCCAATAATTAGAGCATATTCAAACCCAATAAGCTCAAAATCATTAATTTTACGCCCAAATCTTTCATTTCTGTCATCAAGAATTACATCAAAACCAAGATTTACACATGTAGCATAAATTTTTTCACCAAGCACCATTTGTTCTAAATTTTTTATATTTGATACGATAATATCAAGCTTAAATGGTGCTACATTGCCCCATACACATCCCTTATCATCTGCTTTTTGCTCTAAAATGGCAGACAAAAGTCTTGTTACCCCAATACCGTAACACCCCATAACAAAAGGTTGATTTTTCCCATTAGAATCTAAAAATTCAGCCTCCATAGGTTGTGAATATTTGTCACCAAGCTTGAAAATATGTCCCACTTCAATGCCCTTACTATATTGCAAAATACCATCACATTTTGGACAACCATCTTCTTCTTGCACCTCAACTAAATCTCTATAAACCAACCCCTCAAATTCCATAAGATTCACACCTACATAATGAAATCCATCTTCGTTTGCACCACAAATTAGATCCTCTCCATCACGTAATTCTTCATCAAATATAATAAAATCAGAACCTGTGAGATTGCGTATATGAATAGGTCCAATTGAACCTTTTGGTAAACCATACTTTTCTAAAAAGTCTATGGCTGCATCTTCCATATTAAGCACTTCCGAGTCAATATCTTTTAAAGCATTGAGGGCTTTTGTGGATTCTAGTTTGTCTTTGCCTCTCATAAAAAATATTGCAACATCTTCTCTATCAGCAAAAACAACTTTTTTTACAATGGCTTTAATAAGGAAAAAAGGATTCACATTGAAAAATTTACTTAAATCATCAATAGTTTGCACATTTGGTGTTTCAAATTTATGATAAGGGCTTGTTGCTTGAGGTGGTATATCATCACATGTTTTTGGTCTACGTTTTGCAGCTTCAATATTAGATGCATATTCGCATTGATTGCATGTTACTACAGTATCTTCGCCAGAATTTGCTAGAATCATAAATTCCCGACTACCACTTCCTCCAATTGCACCAGAATCTGCCTCTACAATACGGAAATCAAGACCAAGTGCTTTAAAGATTCTGCTATATGTTTGACGCATATTTTCAAATTCTTTGTCTAGGCATGCTTTATCGATATGAAAACTATATGTATCTGCCATTACAAATTCACGTCCTCGTAAAAGTCCAAATCTTGGACGCATTTCATCACGAAACTTTACATGTATTTGATAAAGACTTAATGGTAGTTGTTTATAACTTTTTATATAAGTTTTTACGATTTCTGTAACACATTCTTCATGCGTTGGTCCTAGCACATATTCAGCTCCTTTTCTATCTCTAAAAATGGCAAGTTCGCTGTATTGATTATACCTTCCACTTTTTTGCCATAGTGTTGCAGGAGTTAAAAAACCCATAACTATTTCATTTGAACCAGCCTTATTCATTTCTGTTCGTATAATAGATTTAATTTTGTTGAGAACAATAGTACCTAACGGTAGAAAATTATAAATGCCACTACCAATTTGATGGATAAAGCCACCACGAATCATATATATATGACTTTTTAATACTGCATCTTTTGGAGCTTCTTTAAGTGTTGGAATAAAAAAATGGCTCATTCTCATGCATTCTCCTTGCTATTACTGATAATAAAATTATGCAAATTAATGTTTAATTATCTATAAAATCTTATAAGATTATTATAACGCAAAACTATTTCAAAAAGTATTCAAAAGATTCTGTTATATAAATATTGAGGTTTAGTAAATTTTAGAGGTTTCTTTAGATAGAGTGCAATCATGCAGTTATTGTTCATATTTCTATAAATAGAATAGTATAACCATGATAAAAAAGCATGATGGAAAAAATGATAAAAAGCACCGCACACACTTTATCAATTATATAAAACACACGTTCATTAATATAGTTTCGAAAAAAAGCACAAATGACAATAATGCTTAAAAATGCACTACTTAATCCCGCAAACAATATAGAAAGACTTGTGAGAAGTTGTGTTTGAATAAATGGTGCAATAATGACACTAAAAAATAAAATAGCTTTAGGATTGGATATATTAACTAATAAAGCCTTAAGATACCCATCTGGTGTAATAAAGTGATTTTCTAATTCTAATTTGGAAGTAGATTTAGTGCATAGGAGATAGGCAATGTAAAGCAAATATGCTCCACCAATAATACTCAATATCAATTGGATAAAATTCCCACGTAATACATGTGCGAATCCAAAATAAATAATACTTAAAAATATAAACCAACCTGTTGCAATGCCGCTCCATATTTTTAATCCTTGTAGTATTCCAAAATACAAGGTATTACGTATAACAAGCAAAATATCTGGACCAGGAGTAATTGCACCAATAAAGGCAACCATAAATAAAATACCAAAACTTACGTTGTTTTCCACACTAATTCCTTAAGAGCAACAATAATCTTGAACTGATTAATACTCATCTGGTTTTGGACACTCAAGCATAATATTAGCAATACCGCGGTTGGGAACAGAATCTAAGTCAATCATAAGCTGCATATTAGAGGTTTTATGAGCTTCAAAGGTGCGAGAAATAATAAGAGAACATTGATTTAGACTAGGTGGCATTGGCTCAATTTTATAAAAAGTCCCAGCAAAATGTGTAACCGGATAAATATTGGGAGCCATACGAGCATATTGATTTGTTTTATTGCGGGAATGACGATAGAATGTAATAGCATTCTTGTCAGAACGAAAAATCGTATAATTCCCACGATTGTATACCCCTTTTGATGTAATTTGTGTATTATTTTGTGGATTGAGGGCTTCTTGAGGAATAGAAATCATACGTCCATACGGTGTGTTTTGAATAAAGGAAGGTTCCAATGGAATAACATGTGAGGTTACAAAAACTAAAAGATTTGGATCTTCTCTGCTTTTCTCATATGAATTATTTTCTTCATCAAGAAAACTATCTGCCCACATAGATAAACCCAAAAGAACATAACAATAAGACAAAAGAATGAAAAATTTACATTTCATTATATGAAATCCTTAACCAAGCATATACATTTTTTCGTAAGCAATTCAGATTCCATAATTGAATAAAAGATTGTATAACCTTTTATTATTTTTCTAGTTTTTGCTCCTTTCATTAAGTAATGTACTATAAAATTCGTAAATCGATTGTTTGATTGCAATTTACAAGTAAGGATTTTATAGAATTATGGTGTATAGATTACTGATATATTTTTGTTGTTGTATTGCATGTGTATGGTCTGACGAATCGAATATCACAGATTCTATACGGAGTTTGACACAGCCTGAAGTAACAGAAATCACAGATGTCATGCAGGATAAGCAGGGAATGCTCGTTACTTTTCCTCATCTTGCCTTAAAAGTTGGTGAAAGTGGTATTATTGTGCGTGATTTAATTTCTTATAAAGCTATTGTGGCAAATATCGAAGTAGTTCGCATACAAGACACAACAGCTTATGGTAAGGTTACGGTTTTTAATCAACTTGTGCAACCCTATCTACCAACCCCAAGATTAACACCTCAAAAAGGGGATAAAGTTATATTTAGAAGTTTTAATGATAAGGCATTTTTGATTGCTCCTAATGAGGCAACTTATAAATACATTGTTACACAATATCCATTTATTAATTTTATAAGTGCTGATCTTCTTATGGGTTTTCTTAATTCACAAGGCAAACATGATCCAACATATAAAAATTTACCTCTAGCATGCAATGAATATGGTATTGGTCTTTTATTTGTTGTGGGAAGTAAAAATATGTCTATATTTAGCTGTCAGAATGTCGTAAATATTGCTAAATACCCTATCAATCCACTTGATCCTTCTACAACACATTCCCCTTTTTATACACGTGCGAATTTTGAAGGTGGAGGTTCGTTAATGTATTCTATTTCAGCAAAAAAAAGTCGCGAATATTACAAATATTATGATACTTTTATTGGTGATATAAAAGATGAAAAAAACCAGAAGAAATAACCTAATTGTTACATTAAGAATTTAAAGTTTATTAAAATATGTGAATATGGTAACTTATTGTATTCAAAATTTAGAGACTTGGGGTATTTAACTCCTTAATTGTGTTTTAATCTTATTGAGGTCATTATGCAAAATAATTCCAAAAACTCCAATATAGTTGATGCAGATCATGATGTATTACTAAGAATTTGCAATCTTCATGCTTCTTTTTGCAAAGATTTTCAAAATGCTGAACATAGCCAAGCCATACCACAGGATTCCGTGAAAAATAAAAGCAATTCGGTAAATTGTGATACTTTTTGTTTAAAAAATATTAACTTTAAGATTCTAAGGGGGCAACGCTTAGGATTAGCAGGTGAGAGTGGTAGTGGTAAAAGCTTGTTGGCAAGAATCATTCTTGGTTTAGAATCTAGTATAAAAATAAATGGGAATATTTTTTTTGAAAATCACGATATATTGCAGATGCGAGGCAATAATACTATTTCGTATACGACATCATTACTGAATACAATAAAGAAATTTTATAATTCTAGTGCGACACAAAATAATATATGGCGGCATACAATACTTGGTAGGAAAATTTCTTATATACCACAAGACACCCTCAATTCTCTTAATCCCCTGCATAAGATACATAAACAAATAGAAGAAGTTTTAAACATACATGGTTTATTGTTTAATAAAGAGGAACGCAAACGGCATATCAATGCACTTTGTTCAGATATAGGTATTGAGAAGGATTTGTTAAATCGCTATCCCCATGAGTTAAGTGGTGGACAGAGACAACGTATTACAATATGTCTTGCATTAGTTGCAAATCCCAAGCTTATTATTTGCGATGAACCAACGACTGCTTTAGATTCTCATTTGAGCTTTCAGATTGTGCAGCTTTTACAACATCTTTCTTCCAAAATGAACATTGCTGTTTTATTTATTACACATGATTTAGGATTATTACATTTTTTTTGTCAAGATAGTATTATCATGAAAAATGGTGAAATTGTTGAGATTCTCAAGCATAATACAAAACCAAAAAAACCATACACACGCAATCTTTTTGAAGCGAATTTTCTTGGTAAAAAAGAGCAGAATACTAAACCAACACCTATTGTGATGAAGTTGCAAAATTTTAGTGTGGGTGTTAAAAAAAGTAATTTTTTTAAAAAAAAATTTATGATAATTACAAAAAACGTTGATTTAATCTTGCAAGAAGGCAAAACTTTAGGTATTATAGGTGAGAGTGGTAGCGGCAAGAGTTCGTTAGCTCAAGGCATACTGCATCTCATGGATACGAAAGGGCAGGATTTTTATTATGGCAAACAGCTTTCGCAAGATGGTATTGTAGATACTAGATATTTAAGAGATATGAGAAAAAAAATGCAAATTGTTTTTCAAGATTCCACAAGTTCTCTCAATCCGAGATTCAGAGTTAGAGATTTGGTATCGGAAGGTCTGATTTTACAGAATAAAAAGCGATATGAAATAGATAAAGAAATAGAAAAAATTTTTGCTTTTTTAAACCTTGACAGGAGTTTGCTTGAGAGATATCCAAACCAATTAAGTGGTGGACAACAACAAAGGGTTGCCATTGCACGTTCTATGGTATTAGGTCCTAAAATATTAATCTTAGATGAACCAACAAGTGCATTGGATAAATCCATACAGAAAGCGACATTGCAACTTTTACATGATATGCAAAAAGAATTTAATTTGAGTTACATTATTATTACACATGATTTGAGTGTTGCAGCAAATTTATGTGACGATATTGCAGTAATGTTTCAAGGTCAGATTGTTGAGCATGGAATAGCAACGGAAATTTTCAATAATCCAAAACATTACTACACACAGCAAATGATGAAGATATATCATCATTTTAATTCTACAAATTTACAATAAGGAGAAACGATGTCTAAAAAATTAGCATTATTTATTGATTGCGATAGATTAGAGGCTGCCTTTATGACTGTAATTTTTGATTATTTACGTAATGAAGATTATGATGTTTGTGTAAAAAGGGCATATGTTACAAAAGATAATTTGAATTCTTGGTATAATCAGCTTGAAAAACATTATTTTAAGATTATTTTGACTAATAGCCTTGCCAATAGCAATCTGAGACTTAGTGCCGATGTGATGAAAATTTTGTATACGGGAGATTATGATAGTATTGCAATTGCTTCTAATTATAAGGAATTTGGCATTTTAGCAGGAGAAATTCATGCTAAGGGTCTATGTTCTCTGTGTTTTTATCAATATTCTAAAGGTAGCGAAGCGTCTCTTAAACGTGCGTACAATACTATTTACAATCTTGAGCCAAATCAAGAAAGAAATCAAACATTTGATTTAAATGATGCTGACAATATGCTTGATATATTTGAATCAGCTCTTGAAGGATTAGATTCTAAGGTATTAGAAGAAACATTGACAGCAGGTCATGATGAGAAACAAAAAACAAAGAGTAAGCGTACGAAAGCTAAATCTCATATACGAACAACAGAAAATGCCAAAACTCAATAATTATTAAATCAATCCAATATTTATTGAGCAGTTTATCATACATAAATAGCAAAAAATAAGGTGCCTTGTAGCTTACTAGCTCATTTCTATTATAAAAGGATATCGCATTGATAAAAAATAATACAAGATTGTCTTATCTTATATGGATTCTGATAGCCATTATTGGTGCTTGGTGTTTTAGCGTTTTGGCATTACATAATAATGAAAAAATATCTGCTCTTTACCTTGTCCTATGTGCCATATGTATATACTCTATAGCTTATCGTTTTTATAGTAAATTTATTGCATTGAGAGTATTGGGATTAGATGATAATCGTGCCACACCAGCTGTAATACATAATGATGGGCAAAATTTTGTTCCTACACACAAAGTTGTTTTATTTGGTCATCATTTTGCTGCAATTGCTGGTGCTGGTCCTTTAGTTGGTCCAATTTTAGCTGCACAAATGGGATATTTACCTTCTATGATATGGATTTTAGTTGGTGGATGTCTCGCTGGAGCGGTGCATGATTTTGTGGTGCTTTTTGCTTCATCTCGGCGAAAGGGTCGTTCTCTAGGTGAAATGATAAAAGATGAAATGGGGACATTCACTGGTTCTCTTGCTATGCTTGCAATTTTTGGAATTATGCTCATTATCATTGCAATTTTAGCTATGGTAGTAGTAAAAGCATTAGCTGATTCTCCTTGGGGAACATTTACTATTGTCATGACAATTCCTATTGCTATTTTTATGGGAATCTACATGCGATTTTTGAGACCCGGACATGTGGGTGAGGCTAGCATCATTGGTTTTATTCTATTGATGTTAGCATTATATTATGGACAATATGTTGCACAAGACCCCATATTAGCTTCATATTTTCATTATAAAGAGACAACATTGGCTCTTATCATTATGGGATATGGCTTTATAGCTGCAGTATTGCCTGTGTGGTTGTTATTAGCTCCACGCGATTATTTAAGCACATTTTTAAAAATTGGTGTCATTGTAGTGATGGCTATTGCTATTTTGATAGTAGCCCCGGATCTGCAGATTCCAAAAATTACAAAATATATTGATGGGAGTGGTCCAGTATTTGCCGGAAAACTTTTTCCATTTCTTTTTATTACTATTGCATGTGGTGCGATAAGTGGATTTCATGCACTTATTAGCTCTGGCACAACTCCAAAAATGTTAGAAAAGGAATCGCATGCAAGAATGGTGGGATATGGTTCTATGCTTATGGAATCAGCAGTTGCTATTATGGCATTAATAGCAGCTTGTATATTGGAACCGGGTTTATATTTTGCCATTAATTCACCTGTTGCTGCCATTGGTAAGGATATAATAGAAGCCGCACAAACTATATCAAATTGGGGATTTGTCATCAATCCTGAAGATATCCAAAATTTAGCAAAAAATATAGGTGAAGAAGTTATATTAAGCCGAACCGGTGGGGCACCAACATTTGCCATTGGTCTTGCTACAATCATATCACAAACACCTATTTTTTCCACCGGTTCTATGGCTTTTTGGTATCATTTTGCTATTCTCTTTGAGGCATTGTTTATACTCACAGCAGTGGATGCAGGCACAAGAACATGTCGTTTTATGGTCCAAGATATTTTAGGTAATATTTGGAAGCCTTTAGGGAATCTAGATTCTATACCTGCTGGACTTCTTGCGACAGGGTTGTGTGTGGCTGGTTGGGGACATTTTCTCTATCAAGGCACAATAGATCCAAAAGGCGGGATTTATTCTCTTTGGCCTCTTTTTGGGGTAAGCAATCAAATGCTTGCTTGTATGGCACTACTACTTGTAACAACCATTCTCTTTAAAATGGAAAAAGGTAAGTATGCATGGGTTTGTGTAATACCTATTTGTTTTGTATTCGTTGCTACGATGTATGCTGGTTTGCAAAAAATTCTTCCAGCTAATGGTGAAAAGATTCATGATTCTATAAGCCATGTTGCTTTTGCACAAAATGCAAATGCAAAAATTACGGCATTAGAAAGAGAATTACAAAGTTTGCAATCGAATAATAGTCTACAAGATAGTATTCTGCAGGATATAGAATCTAAAAAGGCTCTGATAGTTACTCTTAAACAAGGGATAATCAATAATGTGATAAATGCCATTCTTTGTGTATTTTTTATGCTTGTAACTTGTGTTATTGTATTGCAGTCTCTTAGAATCTCCCTGCAGTGTGTGAATAAAACTTGTCGTTATCCATTGAAAGAAGAATCATATATTGCAATATCTTAAAAAACCTCGTATTTTTTGATACGATTATAGTCTTATGTTCCAGTTATTCTTTATAGTCAAAAGAAATGGAGTAATTATGTCCAATTCTTTAGCGTAAGCATGTATTAAATAAATTGTAATACCATATTATTATATGATTACACTAAAATATAATATCTGTCTGCATATTTTATTCTATAAACTATAATAATGCTATAAATTCAATATTTCTAATGTTATAAATAATTGCAAATTGAATTTACAAATTCTTTACAGATGTTTATTTTAAACTTTAAGATACTTTTTTAAAATTTCCTATCAAACTAGAGGAGGAAATAATTGAAAAAATATCTTTATTCTTTTGGAATCATAGTTATTATTCTCGCAGTAATTGGAATATATAGATTAGTATATTATGAGAATCCACCTTATTTTTTATATCAAAAAAATGCTAGTCTATACGATGAAATAGTAAGCATAAAACCACCGCAATACCCCAATATTACCTTTGCTACATTGAGCGATATTCATATTTATGATAAAAATTTAGGCAATAGTGGTGAGGCATTTCAAGCATATTTGGATTCCGATAGAAAAATGCTGCTTGAAAGTGAACATATTTTAAAGGCTGCCATAGATGATATTATAGTAAAAAAACCATCTTTTGTTTTAATCTCTGGGGATTTGACAAAAGACGGAGAGATTTTATCACATCATATTGTTGTTAAACATTTAAAAAGGCTACAAGATTCTAATATACATGTTTATGTTGTGCCGGGCAACCATGATATAAATAATAGCGATGCTAAAAGATTTAATGGCAACTATACAACGCCTGTGCCTTCTGCTAATAAAGAAGACTTTACATCTATGTACCATGATTTTGGATATCAAGAAGCAATTTCCAAAGATACTGATTCATTAAGTTACATAATTGAACCAATAGATGGATTATGGATATTTGCTCTTGATACTAATAGATATAGAGAAAATGTTGCTACTAAGCCACCCATTGTTGGTGGAAAATTATATGACACGACACTTGAATGGCTTGAAAACCAACTTATTATAGCAAATAAACAAGGTAAAGCAATCCTAGCATTTTTTCATCATGGAGTGCTGCAGCATTATGATAAGAATGAAGAGTTTTATCCCGAATATTTATTGCAACACTATAAGCATATAGGAGAAATGTTAGCATTTTACAATGTCCGTTTAGCCTTTACTGGGCATTTTCATGCTAATGATATAAGTTTTTTCAGATTTCAACATGGTAAATTCATATATGATGTAGAAACAGGTTCCCTTGTGTCTGCACCATCCCCTTATCGTTTCATTACCTTGCAAGATAATAGGGCAGATATTTCCACATTTCATGTTACTAATATATCAAGACATGAAAATTTTGCTGCATTTGCAAGAAATTATACAAAAAATGGTTTTGAAACACTTGCCAAAAATATTATGGAATCGTATTGGGTCAGTAAAGAAGATCAGGAATACATTGCTCCTTTTATAAGTAAGGCATTTATAGCACATTATTATGGTGATGAGATAGTGCCACAAGATGAGATATTGCCAGATTCGAGTAAATTGGGGCTGTTTGGAAAAATCGTATTAAGTCTCAAGAAAGATTTAATTATAAGTATTTGGAATGATATAAATCCAGCGGATAATAATGTAGTGCTTGATGTAGAAAATGGTTTATAAAGGTTAAAAAATGTTAAAGATTTTTTTTATTTTGCATGTAACTTTTATTGGCATTATATTACTAGCTAAGGATACACACTCACAAGAACAACAGGAAAAAAATAGTGCTGATGGGTGGTACTTGGTAAATAAAGGAGGGTTTAAACTTAATTATCTAGGAGCGAGCTACACAACACAGTTATATCACAAAAAATCTCTTTTTAGAAGTCTTAATCCGTTATTTTTTGGTCGTTCAGAGGTAAATGCAGGATTCAATATTGATATGACTTCTTATGTCAGAATTGGAGGTTTTATAGATTTTCAACCATTTAGTTTTTTTGGTATTGCGACAATAGTACTCTATGAAGATGCTTGGACGCAATTGGGAAAACCAGTAATTGTAGATTCTATACATAATTATGCCCATGCGGTAACAGGATTAGGACAAGGTGGTAATTCAACTAGAAAAATAGATAGTGCATTGCTTATGGCACAAGTTATGCCTTATATAACATTAGGTACTCCAATAGGAGAAGATTTTATTGTGTTTGTATACCGATCCTTGATTTCCTATTATCATTTTTCTCATGTAGATTCCAAAGTTTATATTTATCATTCTAGTGATAATATCGTGATACAACCTCAAGATATACACTTTATACACGATATTATGCTGCTCTACAATAAGGAAAAATGGGGATTACGATTTGGTATCGTAGGGACTTTAGAACATATCGCATCGCATAATGATATATGGAGATATGGCATTTTTGCACTAGGAATCTATCACCAACCCTTAAAACGATATAACAAAGTCATTCCTTTTGTAACAATAAAAGCTGGGACATGGCTGAAAGATACATATTATCAAAACAATTTTACTATTTTGGGTGAAATTGGAATCAAATGGAAAATATTTTGAGATTCATTTTGCTTACACTATGCAATACCAGTAGATTTTTATTATTTTTTAATAATCTTAAAGCTTAATAGTATAGAGAAACAATTAATAATGTTTGCATGATGTAGTGGGCAATGAAATGCTATTTATTAATGTAATGATAAAAAGTAATTTATGTACTATTCTTTTAACAATAAAAAGAGATTATGAATAGTTTAGTAGAAATAATTGATAAATACAATATAATCGTAAAACAAATTATAAAAAATCATTTTTTAGAATGTACATGTATTGCTACTAAAGTCATCTAAGCCGCACATTTGTAAGTTTTATTAGACTTGTGGACAGATTATTGTGAATATCTTATTATAGTTTTGCGACGCGAATAATTTAAACATAGAGTTTAAATTATTGTCTTCTTACATAATAAATAATCCATAAAATATAAATTGGATATCGGTATGACTTCTTATGTCAGAATTAAAGGCTTTATAGATTTTAAACATTTAGTTTTTTTTGTTTTGGTTATGTAATTCAAACAAGAACTAAGCATATCTAAGACACTAGCATATTTTTTGAGATGGAGTTGCAGAAATAAAAAGTTTATTATCATAGCTAAAAACCATAAAAGCATATCGTTTGCTATCTATATAACTCACTTGCAATTTAAGCTTTTAGAATGAGAAAGTTAAGGATATTATGAACTGCAATACTTTATTTATGTTATGTTGTGCTATTGCTTACTCGACCCCACATAAGCTTGTATTTACGCTTTACAAACTCCACTTCCTCTTGCGTTTTCTGTAATTGTTGTCTTAGAATCTCGATTGTTTTTTTATCATCATCATAAATTTCCTGCATTGATACTAATGCCTCTTTTAAAAAACTGTTTTCACTTTTGAATGCCGCGATTGTTTCATCTTTAGATGAAATAACTTTATCATGCAATCCTAAAATAGTAGCAATTGTTTTTTCTACAAACACAGGGTCAAGGGCATTGCCACTCATGTCTAAAGACACTAATCTATTTTCTACTTTTTTGATTAATGCTGATGTTCCCGTGCTTGCTTCAATGTAGATTCTATTATTTTCTTGTTTGCTTTTAATCGTCTTATTATTGATAAGCTCTTGTACTTTTTCTTTCTCTAATCCCGATAGCCTAAGAAACTCATCTAAAAGTAACCATGTTTCTTGTTTTGTGTTAGCTTGAGATTTTACAATTTGCTGATACTTTTCTTGTTTAAGTTCAGCAATATCAGATTCAAATTTTTTATCCGATACATAATTAAGCACCTCTTGTGTTTCTTTGTTAATATTGTCATGAGAGGTTTGGCTTTGTGGTATAGTAGATTGTTTGTTGTGCGTGGTAATGGTTTCAAGAGTTTTTTGCACAAGCGGAGTTGGTTGTATATTTTGTTCGTTATTATCTGTTTGTGGTTGTGGTATGATGTTGCTCATCTTAGAAACTGTTTGTGCTGAAATATTTTGAGAATCCGCATCATCAATCCAATCCGCCATACTTTGTTTAATTGTTTTAGCTTTAGTCCAGTCTGGAAAATCTTGTGGAGTATTTTGGGTTGCGGTATCTGTCTGTGTTGTTTGTTCTAAAATACGCTGTGTCTCCTCGACTTGCATTCGTAAGGTATTTTGTATAGTTTCTTGTTGAGAATCTGTTTGCATACTCTCCTGCATTTCACGTATTGTTTTTAATTTTTCTAATTGAATATTTTTTTGATTTGCCATAATTTTCCTTTTTACTGAGTTTTATTGGCTTTGAGATTGTATATCTTGACGTATGGATTCTGTCTCTTTTTCTAATTGTATTGAGCGTTCTTGTCTTTCTTGTTGTAGCATATCTGCAAGATTTGAGTAATCAGGTAGTAGAGAAAAAATTTGTGCGATAAGATACCCTGCATTAATAGCCCCTGCTTTTCCGACAGCTACGGTAGCAACAGGTATTTCACGTGGCATTTGCACACTTGAGAGGAGAGCATCAAGCCCATCGAGAATCCCGCCTGCTAAAGGCACAGCGATGACAGGTTTTAGGGTATGTGCTGCAATACTTCCGGCTAAATGGGCGGCCATTCCAGCTGCTGCAACAAAAGCCTGTGCTCCTCTTTTTTGTGAATCTAAAACAATATTTTGAGTGCGTAATGGAGATCTGTGAGCTGATGAAATATAGACTTCGTAACGGATTTTAAATTTTTCTAATATAGTTACACATTCTTTCATGATTTGCCAATCATTTTTGCTACCCATTATAATCACTGCAAATGACATATTTGACCTTTTTCATAGATGATAATATTCAATCAAATTTTACTATAAAATCGCTTAAAATGCGGATTTTTTAAGTTTTTTTACAAAGATTATCAATATGGATATTTCAAAATGATATGTAAACTACATAGAAAAACTCTATTGTGAAATTATGATGGTAAAAGGTTTGGCTCAAAGGTTAATAAATATTGATTCTATTTTACATCCCCCAATGCCCAATAAACCATATCATATCATTTTCATTCATTATAAAGATATATTCGTATGATTTTATATGCTTAAATGGAAAACTAGAAACATAAGATACAATACT